>JBBDRH010000025.1:0-12810 GCA_040905645.1 Actinomycetota bacterium | reverse complement strand
CATGCATAACGGTCGAGTGATCCCTTCCGCCGAAACGCTGACCGATCCGGGGCAGGGAAAGGTCGGTCAGCTCCCGGCAGAGATACATCGCCATGTGCCGCGCGTTGACCAGGGCGCGATCGCGCTTGTTCGACAGTACCTCGGCCGAGTCGAGGCCAAAGTAACGGGAGGTCTCGGAGAGGATAAGGTCGGGTGTTATCGTCCCGGACTCGCCCTCGGGGTACAGGCTTTGAAGGACGTTCTCTGCGAGCGGGACCGAGACGCGGGCCCGGTCGAGGCTGGCGAAGGCAATCACCCGTATGAGGGCCCCCTCGAGCTCACGAATGTTGGACTCCACTCGTGAGGCGATGAACGCAAGCACGTCGTCGTCAAGCTGG
The DNA here is from genome assembly GCA_040905645.1 of Actinomycetota bacterium. Taxonomy (GTDB): domain Bacteria; phylum Actinomycetota; class CADDZG01; order JAHWKV01; family JAHWKV01; genus JBBDRH01. The sequence continues at coordinate 12,433 of JBBDRH010000025.1, read as the reverse complement.
ACGACCCCCTCGAACTCCGCTTTCTTGCGGAGGATGGCGATCCGGGTCTCGAGGTCGGGGGGCTGGACGTCGGTGATCAGACCGCACCCGAATCGGGAACGCACCCGCTCGTCGAGGCCCAGCTGTTTGGGGGCCCGGTCGGAGGTCAGGACGATCTGCTTCGACGCGTCGTAGAGAGTGTTGAAGGTGTGAAAAAATTCCTCGATCGTAGCCTCTTTGTTCTCGAGAAACTGAATGTCGTCGACGAGAAGCACGTCGCACTCGCGATAGCGGCGCTTGAAACCGGAGATGCGGCCCGGGTCACCGACCGAGGCGATGAACTCGTTGGTGAACTGCTCGCTCGAGACATAGCGGACCAGCGCGCTGGGCTGGGTTTGAACGACGTAGTGGCCGATCGCGTGGAGCAGGTGGGTTTTGCCCAGACCGACGCCGCCGTAGATGAACAGGGGGTTGTAGGCGCGGGCCGGCGCCTCGGCGACGGCAAGTGCGGCAGCGTGGGAGAAACGGTTGGAGGCACCGATCACGTACGACTCGAAGGTGTAGCGCGGGTTGAGAAAGAGGGGCTCGGTGGATGCTGTGAAGGCGGGCAGTGACTCGGCCGGACGCGGCGCAAGCCCGGGATCGATATCGATTCGAACGTCTATCGGCCGCCCCGAGACCTCCTGGACGGCGGCGCTGATCAGCGGAAGATAGCGGGGCTCGATCCAATCTTTGGCAAATTTGCTCGGTACCAGGAGAACCAAAGAGGATGGAGTCTGGTCGCCCGGGTGGATCGGCGCGAACCAGGACTGATAGATAGGCGGCGCCAGCTGGGCGCGAATGATCGTGGCGGCACGATCCCAGACGTCCGCATTCGCGGGGCCGGAGATTATGACCGACCCCTCCTGAAACGGAGTAGTGCCGGGCGGGGGGCACAAACAGCAGGTTGAAAGGAGCCTGTGGAAAAGGCGCGTGGGTAGGCCGCGCGCAGGTTGTCCACAGAACAGTCCACAGATGTGGAAAAAAGAGTTGTGCCCAAGGGTGGATTACCTCCCGGTACTTGGTACCTGACATGCAGCCTTGGGGGGAAGACCCGTAGGGGGAAAGACCAGGGCTCGGCGATTATAGCGACCGAAGCACCGGCGACTCAACGACGGGAAATTTGTGGGGAGGGCCGGGGAGGAGTCTGGGTCCGCCGAAGACCTATATAATCGAACAGAACTTCGATCATCGGCCGGTATTGGCCATCTCTAGGAGAAATCGTGAAGCGTACCTTTCAGCCGAACACGCGCCACCAGAAAAAGACCCATGGCTTCAGGGTACGCATGCGGACGCGGGCCGGCAGGGCAACCATCGCCCGACGGCGGCGAAAGGGCCGGGCCAGGCTCACGCACTAGTTTGCAGAAGACCGATCCATGGAGAGAACCTTGAGGTCGGCTGCGGAATTTGCGCGCGTCATGCGAAAAGGAAAGATCTTGACCACTCCCGATGTCGTTATCCACATCCTGAACCGGGAGGACTCCGCTCCCGGGAGGTACGGCCTGGTGGTGGCGAAAAAAAACAGGGGCGCGGTGGCGCGCAACCGGGCGAAACGCCAACTGAGAGCTGCGATCCGGCTCGCTGGGGGCATACCGGAGGGGTACGACAGCGTGATTGTCGTGAGGCGCGGCCGGACAGTGGACGTAGGCGCGGCGCAGCGATCCTTATGGCAAATGATGGAAGATCCACCCACAGGTAGTCGAGGGTCGGCTCCGTGAAGCTCTCCCGGGTTCCCGCCCTGGCGTTGATCGCACTCATAGGCGTGTATCGGCGGTTTATCTCTCCCCTCCTGGCCCCCCACTGCAGGTTTGTGCCCTCCTGCTCGGAGTACGCGGTGATGGCGCTCCAACGCCACGGGCTGGTGCGTGGTCTGTACCTGACGGCAAGGCGCCTGTTACGGTGCCACCCATTTCATCCCGGTGGTTTCGACCCGGTTCCCACCACGGTCAAGGGAGACTAGATGTTCAACGATGTAGTGCACGGCATGGGTCGGCTGCTGGCTTACTTCTACGAGCTGATTCCCAACTACGGTATCGGGATCATCTTTCTGACGATCCTCGTCCGTGTGGCAATGATTCCGCTGGCGGTGAAGCAGGCTCACATCATGGAGAAGAACCGCGGCAACGCCGAGAAGATGCGGAAGCTGCTCCCCGAAGTGAAGAAGATCAAGGAGAAGTACAAGGACGACAAAGCGAGGCAGTACGAGGAGCAGAAGAAGCTTTACGACCATCACGGCGTGAACATGTTGGGAGGGCTGTCGGGGTGCCTGCCGATGCTTGTGCAGATGCCGGTCTTTCTGGCGATGTACCAGGTCCTGTCGGGCTGCAACAAGATATTTGGCGGCGGCAGAACCTGCACTCTAGGTTTCCACCTCCCGGGTGGGAGTTCGCTGAAGGAGGCAATCGTCGATGGTCGAGCGAGCTTCCTCGGCATGAATCTCAACCTGCACCCCTCCGAGGCACTTCAGGACGGCGGCTTGATCAGCGTACTCCCCTATTACCTGCTGATCGCGGTTATGGGCTACACGATGTGGTACCAGACCAGACAGATGATGAAGGCTCAGCCGGTGGTCGACCCCCAGATGGCTCAAACGCAAAAGATCATGCAGTTCATGCCCCTGATCCTGGTGTTCGCCTCCTTGAACTTCCCGGCCGGGCTCACGGTGTACTGGAGCGCGACCAACATCTGGTCGATCGCGCAGCAATTCGTGTTGATGCGTAAGTTCGGTCCCGCTACTCGAGAGCAGGAGGAGCGGGCGCCGGCTCCGTCGGGCCTGTTGACCGGCCTTATGGGAAGGTTGAAGGGTGCTCAATCCACCCGGGGCGAGAGCGCGCCAAGCGGTACCGGAAAAGGGGAGACAAAGTCTCCAACGACGAGGCAAGCGGGGCGGGCTCCCAATAGGGGTGGAGCCAGACCGGCAAAGCCTGCCGCGCAGGGACCCAAAAAGTCAGCCGCAAAACCGGCCCAGAAGCCAGCGGGGAAAACTCCGGCTAAGCCGGCAGCCCAGAAATCGTCAGCTCAGGCGGCCAAGATCCCTACGCCTGAGCCGGAATCCCAGAAACCGGAAGACCAATCTACCACGGATTCACGGCCTGAAGGCCCGGCCGGCGAGTCCTCCGGGCAAGCAGCCGGGAAGCCGCCTGCCCCGAAGACTCCCGCGCGAGCCGCCCCTAAGCAGCCCTCGGGGGCCGGCGGCCGCAGACCTGCGGCCAATCGTGCGCGCACTGCGCCTGCCGGCAAGCCGGGCCAGCCGAAGACCGGTGCGAAGAGCCCAGCCGGGAAGGCCGAATCTGCGGCCGGCGGCCGTCCCGCCGGGACCGGCGCAGCTCCGGGAAGGCCCAAAGGGTCCGGGGCTCGCAAGAAGAGGCAGGGGAGGTAAAGGTGAGCGATTTGAGCCCCGGCGACTCCGCCCCGGCGGACGAGGCGCTCGGCGAAGAGCTCGATCCTATCGAGGCCGACGAGATCCTCGAGGATGCCCGGGAGGACACGCTCGACTTCCTTGAAGGTTTGCTGGATGCGATGGAGGCGGACGGCGAGGTGTCGGCGGATATCAGCGAGGAGGGCGGCATCGTCGCGTCGATCGACGGTGGGGATGTGGGGCTGCTCATCGGCAGCCGGGGTCAGACGCTGGAGGCGATGCAGGAGCTCCTGAGAACGGTTGTACAGCGTCAGGCTCAAACTCGCGTGCGAGTGTCGCTAGATGTGGATGGTTATCGAGAGCGCAGACGGCAGGTGGTCCTCCGCCAGGCGGAGGAGATGGCAAAGGTGGCGGTAGAGCAGGGGGAGGCTGAGCTGGACCCGATGACCGCCTATGAGCGTAAGCTGGTGCATCAGGTGGTAGCGGAGATAGAGGGGCTCAGCAGCTTCAGCGAAGGGCAGGAGCCCCGGCGTCGCGTAAGGATTCGCCGCACGCCTTAAAGGTTCTGCCGTAGTTTCACGTGGAACATCGGCTATCCCGCCGGCTGTCTAATCGGGCGGTTTAGCCCAGCGCCGGTCTGACCGACCCGCGCTTACCGACAACCTCTCGAGGCCGGCCACAGTCCGACGGCTGGTGACACACCGAGCACAAAGCTTAACGGCGCATCGAACCTTGGGGGCCGACCATTGCAGGGATCCGGCGGACCGAGGGCAGAGCTCAGAGCGCGCCCTCTGGCCTGGCACCGCCCGAGATTGCGATTGTATGTGTCCGCAAATTTGCGGGGAACCTTGAGGTTGCCTGCTCTGGCGCCGCTGAAAAGCAAGAGTGGTCGAGACGTCACTCTGCGTGCGGGGCCCGCCGTCAGGTAGGCGTCCGCTTTTTGAGACCAACACATCCACTGGGCGTATCCTGCGGTCAATGGTGGTCGGAACCGACAGAGTGAACCAGTTCGGCCTTCCCATGTTTCACGTGGAACTACAGTGAGCCGGTTCACCGAAAACTACTCGCGACCGTTTTGTTGCCCAAACTCCCGCATATTCGCGGGCAGGAGTGGTATTCTGGGCGGCGAGAGCCTCCTTCCCGGCTGGAGCGGCGTGCACACGCGACTTGTCTCAAGCTGAGGTTGAAGGTTTAACGTCTGTGTTCTAGCAGACGTTTGAACGCCTTCCGCGGTGCGTTAGCGGTGCAGATAAGTCCTACAGGCCCAAGAAAGCGTGGGAGCGGACGATGAGCCAGAGCAACGGATCCTCGACCGGCAGATCGATCGCTGTCGTTAACCACAAAGGGGGCGTGGGCAAGACCACCACGGCCGTCAATCTGGGTGCCTGGCTGGCGCTGGCGGGCCACCGCGTCCTTGTGGTTGATTTGGACCCGCAGGCGAACGCCTCGACCGGGCTCGGAGTGGACTCACGACGAGTAACTGGCAATACCTACCAGATTCTGGTCGATTCAATGCCCGTCGAGGACGCAATCGAGGCGACATCGGTCCGAAATCTGTACTGCGTACCCTCCACCATCGATTTAGCGGGCGCTGAGATCGAGCTGGTAAGCGCTTTTTCGAGAGAGTTGAGGCTGAAGAAGGGATTGGAGGCGATCGAGTCCGACTTCGACTACATCCTCATCGACTGTCCTCCGTCACTGGGTTTGCTAACCGTCAATGCTCTGGCGGCAGCAACCGAGGTGATCGTGCCGATCCAGTGCGAGTATTACGCCCTCGAGGGGCTGGGCCAGCTTCTCAAGAACCTGAACCTGGTTCAGACGAACCTCAACCCGCAACTCCACCTGTCGGGGATCGTCCTGACGATGTTTGACACTCGAACCAGGCTGTCGGAGCAGGTCGCCGCCGAGGTCAGAGGCCACTTCCCGGGGAAGGTGTACGCCTCGGTGATCCCGCGCAGTGTGCGATTGTCGGAGGCCCCCTCATACGGGCAGCCGGTGGCTCTTTACGACCCGAAGTCGAAAGGATCCCTCGCCTACAAGGCTCTGGCCGACGAGGTCGCCGGCGTCAGCGAGGGTGAGATGGCCACGATTGCGCCCGATGCAGGCGCAACCGGAACCGACGAGCAGGGGGTGGCTTCATGAGCATCAGAGGAGGTCTCGGGAAGGGACTGGGGGCATTGATTCCCGCCGGGGCGACCACTCTCGAGGAGCTCGCTCCCTCGGCAATCTCTCCGAACCACAAACAACCCAGGAAGGCCTTCGACGACGAAGCCCTTTCAACTCTGAGCGCATCCATCCGTCAGCTTGGCCTGCTGCAGCCGGTGGTCGTGCGCCGGACCTCAGGGTCCGGTTACGAGCTGGTGATGGGGGAGCGTAGGTGGCGGGCGGCGCAGCGAGCCGGGTTGGCCACGATTCCCGCTCTGGTCATCGACACCGACGACCGCGGCGCTCTGGAACGCGCTCTCGTCGAGAACATCCACCGGCAGGACCTGAATCCGATCGAGGAGGCCGCGGCTTACAGGCAGCTGCTCGACGAGGCCGGGCTCACCCACGAGCAGCTGGCCGAAAGGGTGGGCCTTTCGCGCCCCACGATCACCAATGCGATGAGGCTGCTCGATTTGCCCGACGCCGTCCAGGCGCTGGTCATGACCGGGAAGCTCAGCGCCGGGCATGCCCGAGCCCTTCTCGCGCTTCTGGGGCACCCACTGCTGGATCGGATCGCCCAGCGCGTGGCGGCGGCCGGGATGTCGGTCAGGGAGACCGAGGAGCTTGTCAGACGTGAGCGCGAAGAGCTGGACACAATCGATGAGCCTGCCCGCACCCCTCGGAGGCCCAGGCAGGACCCCGGTCTGTCGGAGATCTCAGAGGCACTATCGGACCGTCTTGGAACCAGGGTGAACGTGATCATGGGCCGCGGAAAAGGCAAAATCGTGATCGAGTTCGGCTCGGGAGACGATCTGGTGCGCATCTGCAGGCGGATTTCAGGGGCGGCGGAGAAGAGCGTACTCTAGTCCCGAGGCGAAAAACTCAGCTCAAGCGGGGGAGTGCTCCGCATCGAGTGAAAAGTACCTGTCCACCGCGTTCACGAGCGCCCGAACCACGACGTCGAAGGATCCGGAGAGCATCCGAAGCTCCTCGGGGTTGGTTATGAAGCACGGCTCCACGACCACCGCCGGCATCCTGGTTTCCCTGAGGAGCGGGTAGGCCTTCCCGTGCGTACTGCAGTCCGGCCGGCCCACGTTGCGCAACTCCTCCTGGATCAACCCGGCGAGATGTTCGCCCGGCTCCGAAGCCACCTGCCCATGCTGGAAATAATAGGTAGCTGCTCCTCCCGCAATTGCGGTAGGGTGAGAGTTGAGGTGTATGGACAGAAGCAGATCAGCCTCGAACCGGTTGGCCAGCTGGGCACGCTGCGAGTTGGAGGGCCCGTCGTTGGGACCCCGGGTCAGCATGGTGTGGGCACCCTTGGCGTCGAGCAGGCGGGCCGTCTTGGCGGCGAGCGTGAAGACATAGTCTGCCTCGGTCTCTCCCGAAGCCCCCACACCGCCGAGGTCCTCCCCCCCGTGGCCGGGGTCGATTGCAACACGCTTCCCCGCGATACCGCGCGGTTCCGCTCGGCGGGCCTCCCGCTCCGTGATGCGCGGCCCCAGCCCCGGCTTGATCACCAGACGCAGCCGCTCGAGGGCCTGCATGGTGTCGTGTCCGACGATCCCGTCCTCGCCGATGGCGAGATTGCGCTGGAACTCCCTGAGGGCCGCTGCAGTGCGGGGTCCGAAGATGCCGTCGTGTTTACCGGCGGTGAATCCCAGCGCATTGAGCCTGGCCTGCAGCTCACTGACGTCGTCGCCCCTCAGCATGGGGTCGCTCAGGCGAAGAAGCCTGTCGCCCAGGGACCAAGAACTCTCGACCAGAGCCCGCCAGGTCGCCTCGCCCACGATGCCGTCGACGTCCAGCCCCGAGCGTTGCTGAAACTCCTTTATGGACACCTCCGTCGAGGGACCGAAGGTGCCCCCGCGCTCGGTTGGGTCGATGACGAATCCCAGTCGCTCGAGCCGCGTTTGAAGGTCCTCCACGGCCCGGTGGTGGTGCCCGCGTCTTATGAGTTCCACGGTTTCAGCTTAATAGGACGTGAACTTCGTGTGCACCCGAATCGATGCATGCAACCGCTTGTGCGGCCGGGCTCTAGTGCCCTTGCGACTCCAGCCAGCGTTCGGTGTCGATGGCCGCCTGACAGCCCATACCTGCCGCGGTGACGGCCTGGCGGTACACGTGATCGACCACGTCGCCGGCCCCGAACACCCCCTCGATGCTTGTTCTGGTTGCGTAGTTGGTGCCCGGCGCCCAGTCCTCCTTCAACTTGTTGCCGACCACCATGTAGCCCGCATCGTCCAGCTCCAGAATGTCTTTGAATAGGGCGGTGTTGGGAGTGTGACCAATGGCTACGAACAAGCCGCCTGCGGGGATGTCGCTCTCCTCCCCGGTCTTGGTGTCCTTGACCCGCACTCCGGTCATCCTCTGCTCGCCCAGAATGTCTGAAATCTGTGAGTTCCAGGTGAAGTCGATCTTGGGGTTGGCGAACGCCCGATCCTGCATGATCTTCGAGGCACGCAGCTGATCGCGCCGGTGGACCAGGTTGACATTCGAAGCGAAGCGAGTCAGGAAGTTTGCCTCCTCGATCGCCGAGTCGCCACCGCCGGTCACGATCAGATCCTGGCCCTTGAAGAAGGCGCCATCGCAGGTGGCGCAGGTGGAGACGCCCCGGCCCATCAGCCTCTTTTCGTTGTCCAGGCCGAGCATCTTGGCGGATGCTCCGGTGGATACGATCACCGAGTCGCCGGTGTAGACGGTGTCACCCACGTGAACCTTGAACGGCCGCTCGGAGAAGTCGACGCTGGTCACGTCTTCGGTAACAACCGTCGCCCCGAAGCGCATGGCCTGCTTTCGCAGTATCGCCATCAGCTCGGGCCCCATGATTCCGTCGACGAACCCGGGGTAGTTCTCCACCTCGGTGGTCAGCATCAGCTGGCCGCCGGCTTCAAATCCTTCGATTACCAGCGGCGAGAGGTTGGCTCTAGCGGTGTAGAGGGCCGCAGTTAGGCCGGCCGGACCTGAGCCGATGATGATTACCGCGTGATGATTTTCCATTCTGTTCAGAATAATGCAGCAGGGTTCCGTTTATTCCCACGCCGGGTGCCACGAGGCCGCCGGGGGTAGTGCACTAGTGGGGGATGTCGATCGCCAGGCGGAGCGGGCTCTTGAACTCGGCCGCTTTCAAACAACGAGCCTCCTTCAGGCCGATGCCCCATGAAAGGGTCGCCTCGAAATCGCCGGACCGTTCCACCTCCCCCAGCACCTTGAAGTTTGGCTTGAGCTCTCGGGGGCCTTTGTAGGTGGGCACCGGCACGTCACCGGTCAGATCGAAGCCCGAGGCCCCGTGGAACACGATCTGGTAGAGGTCCTTGCCGGCGATGTCGACCGGATTGCCGCTCCCATCTTCAGTGATCGATGGAACCCTCGTCAGCTCGTACCTGGGCAGGACCCCGGCCGGAACCGGGACCGGAGGGGGAGTTTGGGAAGGTGGAGCGAACTCGAAGGTCACGCGGTCGTAGCCGGCGTGGGTCCCGACTCTGACGTCGGTCAGCTGAAGGAACGTTTCACCGCCGCCCGAGTTGGGAGCGCAATTTTGAGACTGTGGAGAGCCGGTCGGAGTCGGCGCGGGGGTCGCGGCTGCGGTGGTGGACCCGGCTGCGGTGGTAGACGCTGCCGGGGACGAGGTGGACGTCGACGCAGCGGTCTCCGAGGTGGTCGTGGTGGTGGCTGGCTCGGAATTGTCTGGAGTGCAAGCGCCCAGCATCAACACCAGGAGGCATGCTGCCATCGAACGCTTCACGGTCGCCATGATACTTGCCGGGAACAGTTAGCCTCTAATCAATGGAAGACGAGATTTTCTGCATCAACCACCCTCGGGTGGCGACCCTGGTGCGATGCAGCAACTGCGAGTCTCCTATTTGCCCCAAATGTATGGTCCTTACGCCGGTGGGGCAAAAGTGCCTCTCCTGCGGGAGAATGGAGCTCAAATCGCCGGGGGGTGCCCGCCGTTATGCGGCGGGTTTTGCAGGGCTTTTGACCGCTGCGATCCTGGAGGTGGCGGCGGTTTCGCTACCGCTGGGGATCCTGGCGTTCGTCGCCCCCCTGCTGGTGGGCTACCTGACCGGATCGGTGGTGCGGAAGGCGGCCGGAGGACGGTTTGGCGCCGGATCCACCGCGGCGGTGGCTACCGGGTGCGGCATGGCGATGGGCCTGCTGTTCGTCGGAGCCCCTTTGCGATTGCTGTTTGGATTCGGCTTCTTGTTCCAAGCGGCAATCGCCGCTTACGTGGCGTGGTATCGAGCCAACCACTGAGGGCGAGACAACAAAGAGGCGGTCCCCCCGACAGAGACCGCCTCTTTCGAGCCTCTGGCAGGCTGAATCTTCAGTAGTCCTTGAGTGAGGGTGTATTCAGGCTGAGGTCAGTCGCGATCCAGTCGATGCAGGATCAGCCGCTCGATCTCTCTGATGTGCTCGGGCTCGGTGACCTTCTGGCCGTCCAGGTCGCGAACGTAGAAGACGTCGACAACGTCCTCGGCGTAGGTCGCCACCTTGGCCAGGTAGATATCCAGCTCCAGCTCCGTCAGCGCCCGGGTGAGCGCATACAGCAGGCCCACCCGGTCGGGAGCATGAACTTCGATCACTGTGTAGAAGTCCGAGGATCCGTTGTCGATGCGGACCTGCGGTGCGTCCTGCTTCCCCCTGGAAACCCTCCCGGCGTAATCGCTACGTTTTTGCGCCAGGCGGAGGTCCAGCGAGATCTTCCCCCGCAGCGCCTTGATGATGTCCTGTTTGAGCCGCTCGAACTTTCCGCCGTGCCCGGCCACTCCAAAAATCTCCAGCGCCACACGGTCCTGCCGGGTGAAGATCTGGGCGGAGAGAATGTTCAAGCCGTTCAAGGCAAAGGCGCCGGAAACCTTGCTGAACAGTCCGGGCTTGTCCTGCGCGACGACGGTGACCTCCCAGTGGTCGGGTTGATCCAGGGGAACGGCCTCGAGGCGCAGCTCCTGGGGATCGGGCGGCTCGATCATCAGCTTCGACTGGTGGATCAAGGCGTGAATGTCCTGGGTCAGGAACCACATCCGGGGCATGAGGCTGAGGTGGGACTCCACCAGCGCCGGCTGAAAAGCGCCGAGCGCGGTGCGGAGCTCGGCTTCGCGGGTATGGGCCACTCGCGACGCGTCGGCGTTCACCAGCTCTCCCCGCTCCAGGACGTGGTAGATCCGGGTGAACAGGTCGCTCACGAGGGTGGCGGTCCAGCCGGTCCAGGCGCTGGGGCCGGTGGCCAGGCCGTCCGCGGCGGATATCAGGTAGAGCATCCGGAGGCGCTCCGTCGAGCCGACCGTCTCCGCCAGCTCCACCACCAGGGACTCATCCTCGACGTCCCTGCGAACCGCAGTCTTGGTCAGCAGGAGGTGGCTGCGAACCAGCCAGCCAATATCCTCCTTTTCGATCAGGGGTATGCCCATCCGGCCGAGCGCCGATCGGGCCAGCTCCACGCCGCGGACCGAGTGGTCCTCGGCGGTGCCTTTGCCGAGATCGTGCAGCAGCGCCGCGAGCAGCAGACGGTCGCGGGCTCGCTCGCTGTCGCCGGCTACGGTCCGGCACAGGGCCTCCCAGTCGATGCCGGGCCGCGAGGCCCCGGCAGGGATCCGGCCCTCCTCAGGAGCCTCCGACTTTAAGAACCTCCGTTTTTTGCCGGCCTTGCCGTTGGCGGGGGGACCCCCCTCGAGCTCGCCGGGCTCGAAGAACCCGGCCATGGCGATCGAGGTCTCGACGCAATGGACGTCCACCGCATGCCGGTGATAGACGTTGCGCTGGGGAAGGCATCGTATGGCTTCCCATTCGGGCAGCGCCCGAATCAGCGCCCCCGACTGTTCGAGGATGCGAAACGCAGGCCACCCCTCCACTCCCGCCGCCAGAATCGAAAGGAAGGCGGTTACGGCACCGGGCGTCCATCGCCCTTCCAAAAGGTCAGTGGACAAGGTGTCCGCCGCCGCCTTGTAGCGCGGATCCAGGATGTGGTCAAGTGCGAATGCGATCGACCGGCACTCCTCGTAAAGAGAACGAATCAGAACATCCTCCGATGCGAAGTATTGCTGCCCCGGTCCACCGGAATCGGCACCGGCTGGGCCCGCCGGCATGCCGAGGAACTCCGCCACCTGGGAGTGAAGCTGCATGAGCAGAACGTCGGCGTGCCTGCCGGTCAAAAAGTGCAGAGCGGAGCGAACTCGAAGCAGATGGTCGGCCGCTCGCTCCAGCGTCTGCGCATCCACCGGGAAGTTCTGGGGTCCGCAGACCGTGGCCAGCCACCCTATCGTCTCCAGATCGCGCAGACCGCCCCGGCCTTCCTTGAGGTTGGGCTCCAGCTCGGCGGTGGCGTCGCCGGATCTTGCCCTTCGTTCGATCGTGGCCTCCCGGACGCGCTCGATGAAGGCTTCGGGCGAACGGCGCGACTGGCGCAAGGCTGTTTCGGCAAAACGTTGATAGAGCTCCCGATCGCCGGCGATCAGCCTGGAGGTGAGGAACGAGGTCTCCGCCGTGAAGTCCTCTCTGGCCGCCGCGCGCGCCTCCTTGATGGTTCGAATCGAGTGCCCCACCTGCAGGCCGGCATCCCAGAGCTCGTAGAACAGGGCCTTCGCCGCCCGGCCCACCTCGTCGCTGCCGTCGTGAAGCACCATCAAATCGACGTCCGAGCTCGGGCACTGCTCGCGGCGTCCATAGCCCCCTATCGCAACCAGAGCGACGGGCTCGGACGGTTTGAGCCGTTCCCACACGCCGGTTATCGCGTGGTCGATGGCATCGGAAAGCGCCCGGGTGATCGTGCGCCCGCCGGCTCCCGACGCGAGCTCAAGGCGGAGCTTTTCGCGTTCCGCCTTGAGCTGTTGTATTTCCGGGGCCGGCTCCCGGGTGGAAGCCGATCCGCTCACATCTGGTGAGGCAGGGACACCGCGCGGTGAGCCGATGCTC
>JBBDRH010000024.1:0-2098 GCA_040905645.1 Actinomycetota bacterium | reverse complement strand
GGAGGGAAGGCGGTATCCAGCGTTGGTCTGGACGCATGGCGGGCCGACGTCCCAGTACAACGACACCTACCACGAGAATGTTCAGTTTTTCGCCCAGCGGGGCTACGTGGTCTTGCTGCCGAATATCCGCGGAAGCTCGGGCTACGGACGTGACTTCGAGGAAGCCAACAACGACTGCTGGGGTCACTGTGACCTCGAGGATGTGGTGGCCGGTACGGAGTATCTGAAGTCACTGCCCTATGTCGAGCGAAGCCAACTAGGTACCACCGGGAGCAGCTACGGTGGCTTCATGACGTGTGCCGCTGTCGCCTTCGCGCCCGGAGTGTTCCAGGCTGCCGTTGCGGCGTCCGGCTACTGCAACCGGGTCCAGTTCGTCGACGAGGGTGAGCTGCGACACGTGCAGCAGCTGGCCTACGAGTTCGGGAGCTTCGAGGAGCACCCGGAGGTCTACTATCAGAACTCGCCCTACTTCGCCATACCTCAGATTCGCACGCCCACCTTTCTCCTTCACGGCAAGGGACGCTACCCCAACTCCCCTCAGATGGAGGAGTTCGCGCGCTTCATGCAGCGGGAATACAAGGTCTTCAGGTACAAGTTCTACCCCGACGAGAACTACTACGTCCGGGGCAGGGCGAACCGGTGGGAGATGTACGAGGACATGCTCGCCTTCTTCGACTTCTATCTGAGAGAGAAGGACGGTCCGCTGCCGGGGGTGACCTATGTCGAAGAGCGCTGGTAGGAGTTTGGTGGGCCCTGAGCGGTCGACGCTGCTCTTGACACGGGGCTGGTGGGGGTGAGGATTCGACGCAGTGGGGATTCCCATGCCACGGGGGAGATATCAGCCTTTTTCGGAGCGCCGCATTCACGGTACTCACCGGCCTTCTGGTCGGAGGCTGTGGCGGAACGCAGGATGTCGAGCCCGTCTATCCCAACGCCGGGCCGGCGACCCTCCACGTAAAGAACCAGAACTGGTTGGACGCGACCATCTACCTGGTGCGTGGTGGCGAGCGGCGTCGGGTCATGGAGCTGACGAGCCTTCGATCCGACTCGATACCCTTTCCGGAGGACATGGTGCGGGGCGGTGGCACCGTGAGGTTGCTCGCGGACTTCGTCGGAACGACGAGTGACTACTGGAGCATGACCTTTCAGGTAAGGCCCGGGGTGCTGGTCTGGTGGACTCTGGAGGAGCGGATATCGCAGTCCTCCCTCTGGGTCCATTAGAAGTCGAGGTAGCTTCCGCTCAGCGCACGATCAGAGGCGGAAGAGGTAGCTCAGCTTGATGAAGAAGACGTCGGCGTTTCGCCGTAGGTGCCGCAACTCGAAGGCATCGGGTTCCGTCAGATTGCTGCCGTAGCCGGCGAACACCACGGCCCCCGGCGTGGGCTGATACGAAAAGAGCCAATCCACCTGGAGGTCGTTGTCCTCCTCCGGCTCTGTCGCGGCATACCGTCCACTGTCGGTCCGCAGAAAGAGTGGCTCGTCCGTCCGCGGGTCCCGTAGCGCATCCAGCGTGAGAGAGTTGTACTCCCCGACCAGCCGGATGAAGACGGACCGGGAGAGTTGGTACTCCAGCCTCAGCCGCGGGATCTGCTGTGTGGTCAGGTTTGTGCCGTCACGCCGGCGGTCCAGCCTGAAGAGGGCGTAGCGCCCATTGACTCGAAGCTGTGAAGAAGGTCTCCAATTGCCTTCGGCCGTGACCCGCAGGAGCTCTACGGGGGTGGCCTCGACGAAGCCCACATCCTCCCATCGGTTGACTCCGAGCTGGCCCGAGAAGTGGGTGAACTCGGGTGTCGTGAGGCGGAAGATGAGACCGTACACGTCGTTGATCCGGTTGGGCGGATCCCACGCCACCGTATCCACGACGTTCCCAATGCGGCGCTCGATGCCGTAGTTGAGGTAACGGTGAGGGTCGAACGCATAGGTCTCCCAGCCCAGCGACAGGCTGGTGTTCCAGCCTCCCCGCAATGTGAGGCTGCTGGCCAGAAAGCTCTTGGTCTCCTCCGGCGCCTCTCCGCTCCGGATCCCATGGTAGTCCCACCAGCCCAGGAGCCGCGTGCTCGCGGTCCAGCTTTCGACCGTGGCGCCCCGGGGACGTTCC
>JBBDRH010000023.1:0-12980 GCA_040905645.1 Actinomycetota bacterium | reverse complement strand
GGAGGGCCGCCCGCGATCAGCGCCACATCGATGCCACGAAAGAGCTCCACAAGGTCGTCGCGGGTTGCTGAATCACCAAGATCCAGTGCCAGCGCCAGACCGGAAAAGTTATGCCTGTGAGTCTCCAGCGCCCACGGATCAATGTCCGCAGCGAGCGCAACCCGGTAGCCTGCAGCCTCCAGTCCGAGAGTCAGTCCTCCCGCGCCGGAGAAAAGGTCAAGCGCTACAGGTCTTTCCTGGCTCTCCACCCAACTCCGCCAGTTGTCCCCAAGGAGACTGTCCGGGTGGCTCGTTAAGCGGAGAGGTGGAGTTCGCCGTAGAGGCACACCATATTTACCCATTCTCCTAACCTGCCGCAGGGAGCTGATACAGACGAGAAGGGCGGCCGCGTGCTGCTTTCCAACCTGCCGTTATGATCCGACCAGCGCTTACGTCAGCGATCAACGTCCCCCTGACAGTCGACGCTGAAAGCCCAACTCGCGCCGCCAATTCGGAAACACTGAACGGTCCGGCGGCATAGCCTGCGCGGACAGCATTCTCAATTGTGCTCGGCGTCAGACCGGCCCGGGTCAGAACACTGGCCGGGACGCCGAACTCGGCTAATGTCCGCCCTTCAACGCCGTTATCCAATGCCCACTGTCCCGCGTGAACGACAAAGGCTTCCACCTGCTTTAACGCCCGGGCTTTCTCCCTTGCCCCAAGGGCTTCGCTCGATCCCGCCGCTGCGCGATGCCCTTTCGAGCGCATGCTCAATCCCCGCAGGTATGCTCCTACCGCAACTTCTCCAGAAACCTTCTTTGACTGGTAGCCAACACCTTCGACACTGCGCCGGGTCGCACCGGACATATGTTTACTCAAGACGTAGCTGCCTCTTGCCCAGCCGACGTCCGCCTCCAACGTAGTCCAACAGGTCCGAGCGAACGAATCGCCAGGCACGACCAACTTTCTCGCCTGGCAGAGCCCCCTGCCTTGCCAAGCCGAGCACGGTCTTGGTGCTGACACGTAAGAGTTCGGCGGCCTCGTCGGCGGTCAGTACCTCCGTAGGTTCCGTCATCTTCTCGCAAACTCCCCATTAACGACCTTTTCGATCTTACTTCGCTACCGTGACAGTGGCCTGGCAATAGCTAGTGAAAAGGCTCCAAAGGATGAACTTACGTTTTCTAAGAAAGTGCCTGTTTCGTCGGAATCCCCCCGCCGACAAGCGCCAAGCCCGGCCAGTCAACGAGCAACTTACCTTCTTGGGGGACGACAGAGCGACGCTGCGGCGACAATTTGGCGACGCGTGAAGCTCACACTCCGGGCATGGCAATCGTGCATGCGATCGAGAAGAGCTTTGCCTATCTTCGGAATTCGGCCTCTTTGGAACGGGCCTTCGAGAGATGGCAGTGGACAGAGGCCTCCCTTGGCCACCTCTCAAACGTTGAAGCGCTGATCGCTCTCTGTCGAAACCCGAACGTCAGTCTGGGTCAGCGAAAGAACGAGGCATTGGCCTCCCTGTGTGCCCTGGCGACTGGATCTGACGGCATTATTGAACTAGTAGAGGCGGATGCCGGCCTTCTGCTCATTTGGCTGTATGCCGGCGCGATGCGAAATATTGCCAAGGAAATCGGGGAGTCCCCGCTCACCCTGGAGGAACTCGACTCGGAAATGCTGGCGGGCTTCTGGGACGAAGCCTCGAATGCTGGCCGGAACAGCAGCGGCCTCTCCAATCGCCTTTATCATGCTGCACGTCGAAGTGCCTGGAAAGCGGTCACCGACGCCAGTAGGTTCGCCTCTCGACAAACGGATCTCGACTTTGAAATGCCCGGGGAGATCAACCCTTCCAACAATCCATCCTGTCTACTTGAGAGAGCCAAATCCGAGGGGGTCCTATCGCAGGTTCAAGTGGAGCTCATTGGCGCTACTCGCCTCGACGGCATGCCTTTGGCCAAGATCGCTGATGAGTTAGGCCTCACGAGAGAAGCCGCCACGATGCAGCGGACGCGCGCCCACAGGAGGCTGGCTGTGTGGCTCTCAAGCTGTTAGCTCAACACAAGCAGCGAAACGCCACTTCCTAATCAACTGCTTTCAACGGTCCAGCAAGAGTCTCTAACTCGTCGCCACGGCGTCCCACTACCTCGCTTTGAGATCTCTTTCGCGTCGCTTCCGTACCGCGCCCATGACCCCGTTTCAAATCGGCCCCTTTTTCGGCTTTTGGTAGTGCCGGATCAACCGGGACGGAGGCACCCGAAAAGAACAACACGAACAAGGAGGTGGCCGGGCTCTCCGTCCCGGAACCGGTCCAACCAGCAGGAGAAAGAAGGGAACCATGAAGATTCAGGCAGTTGCACAGATGCTTGCGGCACCCGGCATGGGCGAGATCGTGGCGATTCTGGATCGGCTTCGAAACGCTCTGGTCCTGGCCCTGACGGCCCTGTCCATCTTGGCGATGACCTACGCCGGAGTTCGTTACGTCATCGCGGCCGGCGATCCTTCCGGCGTGGAAAGAGCCAAAGGGGCCGCCAGATCGGCGGCCGTGGGGCTCGGCCTGGCCCTTCTGGCTCCCCTGCTCGTCGCCATCGTCAAACAAATCATCGGCGAGTGATTTGGCTCTTCGGGTTCTGGCAGCACTGCTAACCATGGGGTTTGTCGTCGGTTCTGCTCGAGCGGCCGCCGCCCAACCGGCCCCCTCACCGGCTCCTTCACCTGCTCAATCCTCTTCCCCGACATTCAACCCCAACGGATCAGACCAGGAGCAGCCGGGCCTGTTTGATTTCGAAGGCCGGATCAGGCGGGCGATCAGCCAGTGGTTTGCCGATCTGGTGGCCTCGGCACTGCAACCCGTGTTCAAGCTACTCGGCCGAACCCTGCTCTCCACTCCGCGTATTGACCTCAACGACCGGATCGGTGAGCTCTGGAAATACTCGCTTGGGCTCGCGGACGCCGCCCTGATCGTGCTCGTGCTTTTCGGAGCGGGGATTGTGATCGTCGACGGCGGGTCGGGAACCCAACTGACCGCCAAAGAAGCAATCCCCAGAGTCCTGGTTGGCGCAGGCGTTGCCAACCTGAGCCTGGTTCTCCTGAAGGAGATGACCGAGGTATCCAATGCGCTTTCGAGGGGGATTTTGGGGTCGCTCACCACCGAGACGATCGCCGCAGGGATGGCGGACAAGATTTTCAATGGAGCCTTCACCAACCCCTTTCTGGCTCTGCTTGCGCTTTTCGTAATCGTGCTCGGCATCCTCGTTGCGGTTGCCTACATCATGCGGATCGCGATTCTGGTCATCCTGACTGCAGCCGCTCCGCTGATGCTGATCACCCACGTCCTTCCACAATCGGAGAACTGGGCAAGGCTTTGGTGGAGGGCTACTGTGGCGCTTCTCTCGGTACCCGTGGCCCAGGCGTTTCTGGTGGTCGCCGGCTTTCAGGTCTTCCTATCCGGAGACGGACTGCTGGGCCTCTCCACCGGGGGGCTGATTGATCTCCTCGTGATCGGCTCCATCCTCTACCTGCTCTTCAAGATCCCGTTTTGGGGTCTGGACATCGCTCTCAGCGGAGCGGGATCCGCCACCTGGCGCAAA
The DNA here is from genome assembly GCA_040905645.1 of Actinomycetota bacterium. Lineage (GTDB taxonomy): Bacteria > Actinomycetota > CADDZG01 > JAHWKV01 > JAHWKV01 > JBBDRH01. Next base: position 9,420 of record JBBDRH010000023.1, on the reverse strand, counting down.
ACCAAGAGGTTCGCCGCACTTGCGGCCAAGGCGGCGACGGCGGCATGAAGGCCCGGATTCCCGCCGATGTGGAGATGCCGGATCAGATCTTTGCCAGCCTCAGTATTCGTCAGCTCGCCATCATCGCGACCGACCTCCTCGTCTTGTGGGGCATGTTCGAGGCTCTGGGACACAGGTTGCATGTGGGAACCGTGGCGATTCTGGCTGCGCCTGTAGCTGCGGCGGGCCTCGTGGCGGTGACGGTGCGTCCGGCAGGTCTTGCAGCCGAGAGCTTCCTGCTCCACGGGCTTCGTCATCTCGTCGGAGCCAAGACGATGGTGCCGGTCACCGAGGCGATTCCGGCTGATGGCCCCGCAGTAGGGACTCACATCAAACAGGTCCTACCTTTGGCATTTCCCGTTCAGGACATCAGCGAAGACGGCACCATTGACCTCGGCTCTTTGGGACGAGCTGTGATCTCCCGTGCATCTTCGCTCAACTTCCGCCTGCGATCGGAGGCAGAACAGCGGGTCTTGGTCGACGGCTTCGCCAGAGTACTCAACTCTTTGGAGGGACCGGCACAGTTCCTGATTCGCTCAGAGCGAGCAGACGCATCCGAGTTGGTCAAATCCTTGGAGGAGCGCATCCGAACTCTCCCCAACCAGGCGCTCGGCGCGGCTTCACTCGAGTACGCCCGATTCCTTCGAACGATCACCTCGGACCGCGAGGTTCTCAGCCGCTCGATCCTGGTCTGCCTTAAGGACCATAGGTCGAACGATGTAGACGCAGGGCGGCTGAAGCGCCGGACCGAGGAGATGTCCTCGCTTCTTCGAGAGATTGGCGTCCGCCTCACCCCGTTGGACGGGCAGCAGGCTTGCCGAGCTGTCCGTCGAGCGGCCGACCCAACTGCGCCTTCACATCCGATTGGGTGCCTTCCCGGTCAAGTGGTTCGGGGAGTGGAATGAGGCTTAGACCTCGGCCCTCCACGATCCCTCTCGGCGCGCTTTTGGGCCCCGACGCCCTCGAAGTCTCTCCTAGGCGCATCAAGACGGGAGGGGGCTGGTGTGAAACGCTCGCTGTTTCGGGCTATCCCCGTGAGGTTGCGCCAGGCTGGCTGACGCCGCTGCTGTCCTACCCGGGACCGATAGATGTGGCGCTTCATGTCGAGCCTGTCGCCAACGATCTGGCGGCCGACCGCCTTAAGCGCCAGCGAGCCCGTTTTGAATCGACTCTTCGAGTCGGCGCGGGTAAAGGACGGATCGCCAATCCGGAGATCGAGGCCGCAGCCGCCGACGCCAAACAGATGATGTCCGATCTGGCCACCGGGGAGGGGCGGCTGTTTCGGGTCGGTCTTTACATCACCGTGCGCGCCTTCAGCGAGCGGGCACTTGAAAGGGAGATCGGAAAAGTTCGGACTCTTTGCGCATCGCTGTTGATGGACACCCATCCCGTCATCTTCAGGGCGGCGCAAGGTTGGGCGACCACGCTCCCGCTCGGAACCGACCTAATTCGCCTTCGTAGGACGTTCGATACCGCCGCCCTGGCCAACTGCTTTCCCTTCGCCAGCTCGGAGATCGACAACTCCGGAGGCATCCTCTACGGAAAAAACGCGGCGACGGGCGGGGCTGTCTTCGTCGACCGCTTCAAGCTTGAAAACTATAACCAGGTCGTGCTGGCTCACTCGGGAAAAGGAAAGAGCTACTTCGCGAAACTGCAGATTCTTAGATCTTTGTGCCACGGGGTCGAGGTCCTTGTGGTCGACCCTGAAAACGAATACAAGCGGCTGAGCAGAGCGGTTGGAGGCACGCTCGTCCGCCTCGGAGCCGACGCCGACCGGCTGAATCCCCTAGATCTTGCGGACGAGGGACAAAGCGATGCCATCATTCGCCAGGCTCTGTTCGTCCATGGGCTGATCGAAGCCTTGGTCGGAAGCCTTCCGCCGATCGATAGGTCCTCGCTGGACCGGGCGATCCTCGGCGCTTACGAGCAAGCGGGCGTAACCTCCGACCCTCGTAGCCACGGCCGGCCAGCGCCCTTGCTCGGTGATGTGGCAAGCATCCTTCGGACAGACGGCGCAACGGAGCTGGCCAGACGCTTGGAGCCTTTTATCACCGGTTCACATCGCGGCCTATTCGACCAGCCCACGACGGTTAAGGCCGAAGGCCATCTGACCGTCTTCTCGCTTCGAGATGTCCCCCAGGAGCTCAAGGGAGCAGCGACCATGATGGCGCTCGAAAAGATCTGGAGCCGCGTTTGTCGGGGGGAGCTTAAGCGCCGAATCGTCGTGGTGGACGAGGCCTGGCTGCTGCTTCAGTCCGAGGCAGGAGGTCGATTCCTCGAGCGGCTGGCTCGCTCCGCGCGGAAGTACTGGTGCGGGCTCACGACCATTACCCAGGACGTGCGGGACGCCGTTTCAACCGCCTTAGGGCGGACCGTCGTCACCAACGCGGCGATGCAAGTGCTGTTCGGCCAGCATCCTCAGGGCTTGGAGGCCCTTGCCGGGGCATTTTCGCTATCGCAGGGCGAGAGGTCTTATCTGGCCTCGTGCCCACCCGGACACGGACTTTTGTGCGTCGGAAGCGAAAGGGCGACCCTCAAGGTCATTTCTTCGGAGTACGAGCATGAGCTCGTCACAACTGACCCAGCGGAGCTGGCCGGGCAGGGAGTCGACCAGCGATGAAGGTAATTGCGGTCGCGATCGCCACCTTGTTGCTGATGCCGGTATTTGCGATCGCAGCAATGGGACAGACCTTTGCCGTCCCGGAACAAGATGTTTCCGTCAATTCCCGCTCCCTTGTCGAACCGATTCGGGGAGTCGAAGGAGACTTCGTCGGCCGGGTTCTCGGCCACCCCCGAATCCATCTCACAGCGGGGGCAAGACACGACGTTGAAGCGGGCAGGGCGGATCCCCGGATTTTGGAGATTCTCTTGGCATTGGCAGAGCTGCACGAACTTGGCCGAGTCGGACCCATTGCCACGGGCCATTCCTACTTCGTCAAAGGCACAACTCGGGTCTCGAACCACGTCAGCGGACGAGCCGTGGACATAAGCGTCATCGATGGTGCTCCCGTCAGCCTCTCCAACGGGGGCGCCTATCGAGCTGCTCAAACAATTGCCTCGCTAGCACCTCCATTTCGGCCCGACGAACTTGGTGCGCCCTGGCGGATCGCGGCCAGCGGTGTCTACTCACTTACAGAGAATCACTCCGATCATCTCCACGCCGGGTTTGACAGTCCCGCCAAGGGCGATGACTAACCAGAGCCCATCCCCGACGTCATCGGGGCCAATTCCGGGACCGATCTTCCAGCTGATCGACAATCCCGGCCACATCTACGACCGCATTGGGTCCTGGCTGGTGGACATCGCGCCATGGATCGTGTGGGGATTCGTGGGGCTGCTGTTTGCCTTCGTCCTGGGAGGGCTCGCTCGGTCTGCCAGTCGGGGACGCCTCGCGACAGGCGGCCGAAGAATCGCTATCCTTCCGCCTGCTGCCGCCGATCCCCGAGGAGGCCTCGCCTTTTGGATGGGGCTGCACTCCCTACTGCGTCCCCGGTGGGCTCGCCTCGTTTTCGGACAGCCCCATGTCGCCTGGGAAGTGCAGGCGCATGGCGAGCAAATAGAGCTATCGATCTGGGTGCCGAACTTGGTGCCCCCGGGCCTTATCGAGCGGGCCGTGGAGGCGGCGTGGCCGGGCGCGCGTGCCGTGGCTGGTCCAGAGGTGACCATCCCAACCAGCGCCCACACCGAGGTCACGGAACTGGTTTTGGCAAATGAAGCATGGTTCCCAATTGGTTCTGGACCAAGCAACGATGCCATTCGGCTGGTGTTGGCCGCGATGACCGGCCTGGAAGAGCAGGAGACTGCCGTGGTCCAAATACTCGCTCGCCCGGCCACGTCCCATTCCCGAGCCCACCTACTAAAAGCGGCTCGCCGCTTGAGGCTGAGCTCCAAGATTGCTTCAAACAACACGTCCTGGTCGGGCGGTCGGGCCAGCAGCAGGAGTTTGTCGGACCCCGCAGTTGAGGCCGACGTGCGCATGGTTATCGAAAAGGCATCCTCGCCCATGTTCGAGTGCCTGATTCGGCTAAGCGCCTCTTCACCGAGGAAAGAGCAGGCCCGAGGCAGAATGCACGCTTTGGCGGGATCCTTCGCGGTGTTCGAAGGACGCAACGGCTTCAGGCGCCGTCGGGCCGGTCACCAGAGTAAGTCGCTCGAAACCCACCGCCTGTCGAAGGGCTATCTACTGTCGATCCCGGAGCTGGCCGAGATCGCCACTCTCCAGCCCGCCGGTGCTGTTCCCGGATTGGAATTGGCAGGCGCAAAGGCCGTCGCCCCATCGGCCAAACTGCCTTCCACCGGCAAGGTGCTGGGCAGGGCAGACCATCCGTCGCTGAGAGGGCGAGAGGTGGCGATCTCGGTGCAGGACGCCCGCCATCATCTGCACGTCATCGGTGAAACCGGAACGGGCAAGTCGACCCTGATCGCTCAGATGGTCCTACAAGATGCCAAGCGAGAGGTTGCCGCAGTTGTCATCGACCCCAAGGGTGACCTCGTGGAGTCGATCATCGAGCGACTCCCCGAAGGAGTGGAGGAAAGGACCTGCTTAATCGACCCGGACGATCCCGATTTCGCCGTCGGACTCGACCTTCTGGGCGGTGGCGGTGATGACCTTGTGGTGGAACAAGCCGTGGGCGTCTTCAGAAGGATCTTCGAGCCGTGGTGGGGTCCCAGGACCGACGACATAATGCGGGCGTGCTGTCTGACCTTGAGACACATCCCCGGGGCGACCGTAACCGAGATACCTCTTCTTCTAACCAACACTGACTGGCGGCGTGAAATCAACTTCCGCCTGCGGCACGTGGTTGGACTGAGCGACTTTTGGACCTGGTACGACAAGCTGCCGGAGAGGCTTCGCAACGAGCAGATTGCCGGCTTGCTCAACAAGCTGAGAGCTGTCTTGCTGCGGGGTCCCTCCCGGGTCATCATCGGACAGTCCAAACCCAAGCGCAGCTTCGAGAGCCTGCTCGACCAAGGCGGCCTGGTGCTGGTTCGAATCCCAAAAGGGACGCTCGGCGATGAGACCTCTCGTCTGCTGGGCGGATTTGTCGTTGCACGGGTCTGGCAGTCATGCATGAAGCGCATCGGCTTGCCCGATCACATGCGTCCGGATACCACCCTCTACGTCGACGAGATGCACAACTACATGGCGCTCCCCCGCTCCTTCGAGGATCTGCTCGCCGAGGCTCGCGGCTATCATCTGTCGCTCGTCTTGGCTCACCAGCACATGGGCCAGTTGCCTCGGGACATGAAAGAGGCCCTTGGCGCCAATGCGCGCACCAAAATTACCTTTGCCGTCTCTCCGGAGGACGCGCACGTCTTGGAGCGCCACTTTGCCCCGGAGATCTCGGCCCACGACCTCAGCCACCTGGCGGCGTTTCAGGCCGCATGCCGCCCGAGCATCCAGGGAGGCCATGGGCGAGCATTCACCTTCAACACACTGCCGTTGGCTGGGGGGTCTGAGGATCGAGCGACGGAAGTGCGGCGCAGAAGCGCCGAGCTGTTTGCGGTGGCGAGAGATAGGGTCGAAGACGACATTCGAAGCAGGCAAAGGACGGCCGTGACAACTCTCTTGCCGGCCAAACAGTCGGACGACTGCGCTAGAGGGGGGCAGGATCAGTATGGCGCGCAATCTGGCGCGCAATCTGGGGACCCCCATGGCGCGCAACCGCGACTGCGCGCCTCTGAACCCTCCGAATCCCTGCCCCAGGGGGCCTGATGGGTCGCGCAGTCAAGGACCCCACTCAATCTGTATTGCCTAGACAATACAGATTGGACTCAGTTTCCATCCTCTCTAACCTCATCCAAAGGGACTTTGACGTCTGTCTGGACATTTATGAACACCGATTCCTCACAAGTACTCAGATCTTTCAACTTCATTTTCCAAGCTACTCGAGAGCTCGGGTCAGACTCCATGAGCTGTACCTACTCGGAATTCTTAACCGGTTCAGACCACCCAAACGGCCTGGTTCCTGGCCCTGGCACTACGTCTTGGACAAGCTCGGTGCTGACATCGCGTCAGACATGCGCAACATCGATGCCCACAAGCTCTATTTCCGCAAGAACCGCCAGATCAACCTTTTGAACAGCCCTCGTCTCAGTCACATGAGAGACATCAATGAGTTCTTCTGCCGCCTGGTCTACGCCAGCCGGCAGGAGAACGACTACGACCTCGCTGTCACAAGCTGGCTTGGGGAGGCTTCAAGCGCGGCACTCTGCCAGGGCATAGTCAGGCCGGATGGCGTCGCAAGTATCCAGGGGCCTTGGGGAAAGCTGGACTTTTACCTGGAACTCGATCGGGGAACCGAGGACTCCAGCAGGCTCCAAGACAAGATGATCGACTATGACGAGGCAGCAATCTCCTCCCACTTACCTAAGCTACTGCTGTTCTGCTTCCCAAACTCCAGGCGCGAACGGAACGCCAGCAGAGCACTCAGATCGGCTCGCCTCACTGTGGCCACATCCACCCTCGAGTCGCATCTTGACCGTCCTTTGGACCCGATCTGGCTTCCGCTTAACGGCGAGAAACGACTTTGTCTCGGAGACCTTCAGCCATGAGTGACCCGAACACTTCCCAATACGCAGGTCTCGTTGGAAGAAGCTCCCAATACGCAGGTCTCGTTGGAAGAAGCGCCTCAGTGTCAGTTACCCGAAGTACCATGCTGAACGCCCAAGAAAACGGGCTGGCAGTTCGATCTTCGCTCGGGCGGTGCTGGTAACGAGGTTCGGAACGCAAGGAGGTCATGACGACCAAAAGGGTAGGGGTCAGGGCTCTCAGTGCAACGTGTAACCGGCCCGACTCGTTTGCTGTGCGTCGCAGAACTGGCAGAGCTTCTCCAGGTCCCAGTCGCGACGATTTATCGGTGGCGGCACAAGAGGGAGGGACCAGCGGCCATTCGAATCGGGCGTTACGTCCGCTTCGACCCCGCCGACGTTTCTCGTTGGTTGGACGAACGCAAGTCTGCCTCGTCAACGAGGTAGGCCGGCGTGACGCCTTTGAGACAGCGCCAGTTGAGTGATGAAGTCAATGAGAGGAGAGCAGTGGGATACGTAGTGGAGCCCAAACGAACCATGCCTCACTTAGCGCCCAAGTTGACATCACGTCGCGGTTCACCACCGCCTATCGCGGCAGTAAGAGCTACAAGTGTGCCGCTGAGAACACGTTAATGGGACACATAATCAAGAGGTCCGACAGGCCGAAGCCCTACCGAGCTCGGTGGATAGACCCTATGGGCCGCGAGCGGTCAAAGTGCTTCGCTCGAAAGGTTGACGCAGAGGCCTATCTCGTTAGCGTCGAGGCGTCCAAGCTTCGTGGTGACTACGTCGATGCCCACCGCGGACGCATAGCGTTTGGCGAATTCTCCAGACGAGTAAGGGACCAAAAAGTGAATCAACGGCCCTCGACCCGCGCTCGGGATGATGTCTACTTTCGCTCGCTAATATTGCCTACCTTCGGACGAAGACCTCTTGTGTCGATCGACTTGACCGACATTAGGGCTTGGCTTTCTGAGCTTGAAGCAAAGGGTTGTGCACCGGCGACCACTCGGAAGGCATATCAACTTCTTGCCTCGATACTCAAGGAGGGGGTCCGGGAAAGGAGGCTGGCCAGAACTCCGTGTGAAGACATTTCTTCGGCGGACTTGCCCAAGATTGAACCCGGCGAGATGAGATTTCTGACTAAGGCCCAAATCGGGGAGTTAGCCTCGGCAATTGATCCACATTACCGATCACTGGTCATAGTTGCTGCCGCGACCGGTCTCCGGTTTGGAGAATTGACGGCACTTCGAGTGAAGCATCTGGATCAACTTCGCCGACTGATCCACGTGAAGGAGGGCATGACGGACGTGGAGGGCCAGCTAAGCTTCGGGCCGCTGAAAACAAAGGCGTCGAGGAGAACGGTATCGATTCCCAAGTTCGTTGTTGGCTTTATGGTGGACGCCATTTCGACGCGTCCAAGCCTTGGAGCCGACGATCTAATTTTTGTTGGGAAGGCTGGAGCCCCTCTTCGGGCGTCCAATTTTAGGCAACGATTTTGGGAGCCTGCGGTAAGGGCCTCGGTCGGGGCGCCTTGTCGCTTTCACGACCTCCGCCATTCCCACGCGGCGATACTTATCTCAGCGGGTGTTCACCCGAAGGTGATCCAGCGTCGTCTCGGCCATTCGAGCATCAAGACGACCTTAGACACGTATGGACACGTCTTCGAGGGCCTCGATCAAGAAGCCTCAGTCGCTTTCGAAACCGCCTGGCTAACAGCACCCATTGGGGAAATCGCAGCGCCCTAGACCCACCCAAAGCGCAGGGCCGGCGGCTGTTGGCCCGCCGCCCTTGACCCCGGGGGCCCCTGTCCCCTGGACCCCCCCAGGACCTGTCCGGTTAGGAAATGAACATCTCCTGGCTCATCTCGAGCGTTCCTGGCGGGCGCTCTTGGCGCCTCCGCCGGGGACGACGGAGCGGATTTCCGGACGACTCTGCATCCTCTTTAGGGAGCAGTTCGGGTACCATGCAGAAGGGCAACGCCGAACATATGTTCGTCGATTCTCGTCGACCACAGGCCCTTTAGACGGACTCGTAGCGGGCGCCGCCTATGTTGCAGGGCTAGCCCGATGCCACCTCTGGCTCATAAACTCCCAAGCGGCAGCAACGCGCGAGAGAAGCACCAGTATGGGGCAATATCAAACTGATAGGACCCACTGCCCCAAGGGGCATCCCTATGCTGGCGCCAACCTTTACATTGATCCGGGAGGCTTCCGACGCTGCCGCACTTGCAAGCGATTGTCGCGCCGCCCCGACGCGTCTCCTCGATGTGAACCATCCTAAGCGAGCTCATCCGCTTGCGCATCTCCTGAAGGAGGCTCTGGGCACCCTATTGCAAAGTCCATCGTCAAGCTGGCCCTGGATAGGGGCTTGATGGTTCCGGATGCATCGGAATTCGAGTCCGTCCGCGGGTTCGGGACCAGGGCGCACGTTGCAGGACGTGTTGTCGCCGTAGGCAATGAACGCTTTGTAGCGAATCACAGGGGCTTTCCGAGCGTAAAGACGGTCATAGACGAAATGGCCGGCCGAGGTGGTTCGATCGTAGCGGTAACGAGCGGCGACGAGATGGTCGGCGTTATAGGCGTGATGAATCGCATCCGCGAGGAAGCAAAAGACGCGGTGGCCGACCTCCGAAAGCTCGGGATAGAACACATGATCCTTCTCACAGGCGATCACGCGGCCGCCGCTCGGGCCATCGCCGATCAGGCCGGAGTCCGAGATCTTAAGTCGGACCTGCTCCCCACCGACAAGGTCAACGACTCCCCCGCACTGGCGCGATCGGCGTTGGGCATCGCCATGGGGGGCGCCGGCAGCCCGGCCGCCATCGAAACGGCAGACGTCGTTCTCATG
>JBBDRH010000022.1:0-2123 GCA_040905645.1 Actinomycetota bacterium | reverse complement strand
GCCTGGCTCGCCCACCGGGGGGAGGTCGACGGTAGGAGGATGGCGATAAGAGGAGGAAGCGCCGGAGGCTACACGACGCTCTGCGCCCTCACCTTCCGGGATGTGTTCGCCTGCGGAGCAAGCCTCTATGGAGTAGCCGATGCCGGAGCCCTGGCAGAGGACACGCACAAGTTCGAGTCGCGCTACCTCGACGGCCTGATCGGGCCATGGCCCGCGGCTCGCGACCTTTACGAGGAGCGTTCCCCCATCTTCCATACCGAGCGCCTGAGCACCCCGGTGATACTGTTCCAGGGGCTCGAGGACAAGGTGGTTCCTCCCGAACAGGCGGAGATGATGGCAAGAGCACTGAGGGAAAAAGGTGTGCCGTTCGCCCATATCGTCTACCCGGACGAGCAGCACGGCTTCCGGAAGGCCGAGAATATAAAGCGCACCTGCGAAGCGGAACTGTACTTCTACGGCAAGATCCTCGGGTTCGATCCGGCCGGGGAGCCCGCCCCGGCGCCGATCGAGAATCTGGCGGATTGACCGAAGAAAACGCCGGGCCTCCTCTGGGGAGCAGCGCGGCCACCTGGCTCGTCTTCATCGCATCGGGGGCCGTCCTGATGCTGGAGATACTCAGCCTCAGGCTGGTAGCCCCCTACCTTGGGTTGACCCTCGAAACAAACAGCGCGGTGATCGGGTTTGCGCTGGGAGCAATCGCGCTGGGCGCCTGGCTGGGCGGCCGTGCTGCCGACAAAACTCCCCCGCAGAAGCTGATCGGCCCGGCGGTTCTGGTGGCGGGGGTTCTGGTGTTGTTCGTCGGCCCGGCCGTCCGGCTGACGGGCGAGCAGGTTCGGGGAGGGAACGCTACCTCGGTGCTGTTGATGGCCGCGGTAGCGATCTTTGCGCCGGCGGCCCTGCTCTCGGCGGTGACTCCGATGGTGGTGAAGCTTCAGCTGGCCACCCTCGCCGAGACCGGAAGGACGGTGGGCAGGTTTTCGGGATTCGGAACTCTGGGAGCGTTGGTCGCCACCTTTGCCACCGGCTTCCTGCTCGTGGCCAAGATGTCGACCACCACCATCCTGCTGACACTGGGTTGCAGCCTCATCGTCATCGGCTTGCTGCTGACAATCAGGCTCCGGGCCTTCAAGGGCGCTATTGCCGGGTCTTTGCTGATCGCGCTCTTCGGGGTTTTTGCGCTGATCTCTGCCGCTCCTCCGTGCGATGTGGAGACCGCCTACCACTGCGCCCTCGTCGTTGCCGATCCCGGCCGCGCCACCGGCCGCACTCTCAAGCTCGACACGCTGCTTCACTCCTACGTCGACCTTGCCGACCCCACTCATCTGCAGTTCTCCTACATACGGGGAGTTTCGGCAGCAGTCGATGCATCGCTGCCGCCGGGCCCCCTCGAGGCCCTCCACATCGGCGGCGGGGGCTTCACCTACCCTCGCTATCTGGATGCCACCCGGTCCGGTACCAGAAGTCTGGTGCTGGAGATCGACGAGGGGGTGGTTGAGCTGGACAGGGCCAGGCTGGGTCTGCGCCTCGGCGAGAGCATCCGGGTCAACATCCAGGATGCCCGTGTCGGCCTCGCCCAGCAGCCCTCCGAGAGCCGTGATCTGGTGGTCGGCGATGCGTTCGGGGGTCTGGCGGTCCCCTGGCACCTCACCACTCGAGAAACTGTGGCGGACATCCGGCGGGTGTTGAGGTCGGAGGGAATCTACGCGGTCAACGTCATCGACTACCCGCCTCTCAGCTTTGTCCGCGCCGAGGTGGCCACCATCGCCGACGTCTTCGAGCATGTCGCAGTGATCGCTCGACCCGAGGTTCTCTCCCTACGGGAGGGCGGCAACCTTGTGCTGGTTGGCTCCGACATCCCGCTTCAACTGAACCGGATCAGGGGTGAACTCCAGATGCAGGCTCCCGAGCTTGGCCTGATTGGAGAACCGGACGAGGTATCCGGCTTTGCCGGTGACTCGAAAGTGCTTACCGACGACTACGCCCCCGTCGATCAGCTGGTCACGATTCCGATCGCCTGACTGCGTCCCGAACTACCTGACTGCGCTCCCGAACTACGCGGTAGGACCTGAGGGAGGCGAGAAGCTTCCGGCGGGGGAGGAGTCGGGCTGGGAGGCGGGGGGGGG
>JBBDRH010000021.1:0-2128 GCA_040905645.1 Actinomycetota bacterium | reverse complement strand
AGGGCGGGAGGCGGGCTGGCGTTCTCACCGGTGGCAGAGTGGTTCCGCGAGCCGGCCGTCTTGGAAAGCGCTTCCAAGCTCGAGCCCGTCTGGCTCAACGAAGTTGGCCTGATTCTGCCCGCACTGCAGCCCCTGAGCAGAGATCACGCCTCACAGTCATTTTCAGTCGGGTGGCGCCGCAGAAGACTTTTCGAAGCGCTCTCAAGGGCAGTGGTGGCCGCTCCTCAGCCGCTTCTCCTCCTGCTCGACGATGCCCAATGGTGCGACCCCGAGACACTCGACTGGTTGCACTATCTTCTGCGTCACGAACCATCGGCCGGTTTGCTGGTCCTTCTGACCGTCCGCTCTGAGGAGCAGGCCGACAATCCTACACTCGCTGAGCTGCTGCTTGAGTTGCGCGGCCAGGGAGTCATGGAGGAGGTCAATGTAGGTGCCCTCGATTTGCCGGCCACCTCGAGACTTGCCTGCCAAATACTGGGAAGCGAGCTTGGGGAAGCGGAGTCGGACTGGTTGTTCGAGGCCAGTGAGGGTCACCCGCTGTTCGTAGTAGAGGTGGCCCGCGCCGGACTGCGCAGTGGCTGGCAGGAAGAGCGGGCGGCCTTCGAGGGAGGTCAGTTGCCTCCCAAGGCTCAGGCGGTAATAAGTGCGAGGCTTTCACAGCTCACTCCACCTGCTCGCGAGCTTGCCGCTCTGGCCGCCACAGTTGGACGCGCCTTTTCCTCGATGGTTCTGGCAGAAGCCGGCGAGCTGGGCGAGGAGATGTTGGTATTGGCGCTAGATGAGCTGTGGCGCCGAAGGATCATCCGGGAGCACGGATACGACGAGTACGACTTCAGCCACGACCGGATCCGCGAGGTGGCCTACGCCGAGCTGGGGCCTGCTCCGCGAAGGCTGCTGCACCGGCGGGTGGCCGAGGCGTTGGAGCGTCTGCAGGAAGGTGGCATGGAGGTGGCAAGCAGCCAGATCGCCCAGCACTTCGAGCGGTCGGGGCAGATAGCCCGTGCGGTGCACTTCTACGAGCGCGGAGCGCAGGCCGCCAGGCGGGTGTCGGCCAGTGGTGAAGCTATTCGCCTGTTGCGCCATGCACTGAGCCTGTTGATCAGGCTGCCGACGAGTCCCGAAAGAGACCGTATGGAGCTTGCCCTGCAGTACGCGCTCTCGGCCCCGCTCAACGCCGCCCTCGGCTACGCCTCCCCCGAACTCGAGGCGAGTCTGCAGCGACTTGGAACGCTCGGCGAACGGTTGGGACAGGGGAGCGCGGTAGTAGCCAGTCTGGTGGGTCAGTGGGCCGTCAACTTCGTACGAGGGCACAGCTCGAAGGCGCTTGAATCGTCCAGCCTAGCAGTAGAGCGGGCCGCCAGGGAACCGCAGCTTCTTCCCGAGAGCCACTTCGCCCTTGGCGGGGCGCTGTTCAGCCTCGCCCGCTTCGATGAGGCTGTTGACAGCCTGGAGCTATCCCGCACGGGAGAGATGGCCAACAGCTCACGCTCGCTGGTGCTGGGCGCAGATCTCGCCGTGTTCCGTGATTCGTACGCAGCACACTGCCTGTGGCATCTGGGACGGAGCGACGAGATGATCGCGACGTTACTACTTGCCACCGCTCGCGCCGAAGAGTTGGGAGACCCGTATAATATCGCTCTGGCTAATGCCTATGGAGCGCTTGCTCGGCAGTTCCTCGGCGATGTAACCGAGGCTGTGCTACACGCCGACACCGCCACCGATCTGTGTGAACGCTACGGTTACGCCTATTACGGTCAGTGGGGTACGATCATCCGTGGCTGGGCAAAAGTTATGGAGGGCGACGCCGAACTCGGCCTCGCCGCGGTCGAACGCGGCCTGGCGGAACTTCGGTCCGTTGGGGCCGCAGCTCGATTACCCTACTACCTATCACTTCAGGCGCAGGCCCTCATGGCTCTCGGCAGGCTCGACGAGGCGGACGAAGTGCTCGAGCACGCCTTGGACCTGTCGTCATGCCACCAGGAGTCGTGGTGGGACGCCGAGTTGTATCGCCTGCAAGGGGAGTTACGGCGCCGAACCGAGGACGCAGGCGGGGCAGAGCCGCTCTTTCGGCGCTCTCTCGAGGTCGCCCGCCAACAGGGCAGCAAGGCACTGGCGCTGAGGACATCGC
>JBBDRH010000020.1:0-2130 GCA_040905645.1 Actinomycetota bacterium | reverse complement strand
GCGAGCAAAACCGAGAATAAGGCGGGGAAGGGGGCGGCCACCCCAGGGCTCACCGCCGCCTGCACCCGACCCGGCCCGGTCCCTCAAACACACCCGCTGGGCGCTGGTCAAAGACCCCGACCATCTGAGCAAAGCCCAGCAGCAGGTGCTGGAATCGCTGCGCCGGCAGCGCTCGGTGCTGTACCGGTGCTGGTTGCTCAAAGAGGGCCTGCGAGACCTCTACCGGCTTGCGCGACCTGAAGATGCTGCAGCCCACCTCAAGAGGTGGCTGGCCTGGGCCTGCCGCTGCCGCATTCCCGCATTCGTGAAGTTGGCCAAAACCATCAGAGCCAACCGGGACCGCATCCTGGCGGCGGTCGAGCTGGGGCTTTCAAACTCAAAGCTCGAAGGCATCAACAGCAAGATCCGCCTCATCAACCACCGGGGCTACGGCCACCACTCAGCAACGGCTCTGATTTCCATGATCTAACTCTGCTGCGGTGGGATTACCGTCCAGTTGCCCACGGAAAGGTGAGGAGGACCGAGTTTTGGTGGGCTTACGAGGATTCGAACCTCGGACCTCTTCCGTGTCAAAGCGTCCGGGCGCCTTCGAAATCGCACTTGATAGCGCCTGAGACTGCGAAAACTAGCTGATCCATACGTGGTTTCGGTGGAATCGTACTCGCAGAGAATCCGCGGTCTCATGGTTTTGCAGCGCTTTTGGGCAACTGACGGACTGAATCGGGACCGGGTCCGGGCCAAGTAAGCGGTCGCTAGTGGTGGTCATCAGCTGTCGGCACCGGTCTCATTAGCGAATCCAGGCGCCAAGACTTTGATCATTAGTCGGTTACCTCAACCTCACCGACGATGACCTCGAGGTCATCGTCGGTGACGATTCGGCCGGTCTTACTCTTGCACGCTGTAATTGTTTCTCGTCCTCCCAGGGAATTTTCTACGTCGAGGTGCGGGTTACGGGTTTTCCGGGTTAGGGGTTTTCTGGGATTTCGCCCACCGGAGCTTCGCCCACCGGAGCTTCGCCCGGAGGGGGTTCGTCAGCCTCCACCGCTTAAGTCTATGAGGGGAGATTCTGCATGACTCATTCAACTGCGATCGGTCGATTCGTTGCGACAGTCTTGGCGGGCTTGTTGCTGCTCGCGGCCTGCGCTACCGAGGACGACACCGAAGGGGCAGATACTACGGAGGCCGCACCTCCGGACGGTCCCTACACCGAGTCGCCCTGGTGGCCCTACCTGCAAGCTCACATGGATGACGAGTCGCCCCGTGATGTGCTCGGGGGGCCGATCACAGTGGAGGCCACGCAGGAGGAGGGTACCGTCAACTGGGTACTGCCCGGCCCCAGAAAGCTGGATCCGACCATCTTTGGAACCGCGGACGACCCCAGGGGAACGGAGAAGCCCGGCCCGATGGTCGGTGTGCCCGAGGCCGCCCGGGAGACCCTGGACGACGGATCCCAGGTCACCGCAGAACCGGTACCGTTCTCGGACAACTTCGAGTCGGTCTCGGGCTCGCTGGAGATGAGCGCGGTGGACATCACCGCAACCGATGCCGCCACCACCAAGGACCGGCTGGAGATGACGGCCAGTTTCACCTCGCCGGACGGCCACGATTACGAAGTCGTGGCTTCCAAGGTTGCGCCGCACGGATGGATCAACCCCACCGGCGGCGGCGTCATCACCAACTTCATCCAGCACGGGGTAACGGGGTGGGGCACCCGACTGATGCCCACTGAGTACTCCGACCTGTCCTGGTACGGCGTAGGTGACATCTTCCGGGACGGGGAGAAGATCGCCGAGAACCGCCCCATGCACGGTATGCTGACCGAGTTCGTGCGCGGCGAAGGCTACACCCTGGTAGACGACTCCGGGGTCAACCCCGGTGGGCGTCACTTCCACCTGTTCGTCTTCCCCTTCGATCCGTTCGGCCGGCCCGATCCCTTGCCCAGCGGGTTCGAGCTGCCCAACGGTCAGGACCAGCCGTTCTTGCACATCATGTATCCGGGAGTCGCGGCCTCGGCCGGACCGGTCGGCCCATGAGCAACCACGCTGCGCCGGCCTGCGATCGGCGCCGCAGGTATGGCTGGATCCGTGCGGCCCTGCTGGCGGTGATTGTCATCACCGCCAGCTGCGGACC
>JBBDRH010000019.1:0-13065 GCA_040905645.1 Actinomycetota bacterium | reverse complement strand
GGCTGGGCCCTCTGGAGCAGGGTGCGCCCCGGCGTCGTCAGCACCGCGTAGCAGACCCGGCCGTCGTTGCTGCAGGCCAGTCTCTCGATCAGGCCGGCCTCGGCCATACGATCCACAAGCCGGGTGACTCCGCTCTTGCTGAGCATCACGGAGTCGGCCAGCTGCCTCATCGGCAGTCTGCCTCCGGGAGCGGAGTTGAGCTGGAAGAGGACTTCGTACCAGGAGAGCTGGAGACCTACAGTCGATTGGAGCTGCCGGTCCAGCCGGTCCATCAGAATCACGCAGCTTCTCAGGAAGACCGGCCATGCTGCGCGGCCGTGCTCGCACTCGGGTCTCATCCTTCAATGATACGGGACGGAGGCCGTTAGTTGCAATGACAACTATTAGCTACAAAGCTGCAACACCGCACCGTTAATCTGGGGCCGTCAGCTTCCAGAGAGGAGAAAGAAATGCTCCGCAAGCTTCGAACGTTCAAGAGCGCCCTCCTCAGCCTCTTCAGGCCCGAGGAGGCCGAGCAGATCACGAAGTCACGGATGGGCCTGGGCCGCTACGACTTGAGCACCGAGCGCAAGGCCGAGTGGTAGGCCGCCTTCACAACCTGGCGATAGGAAGCGGGGAGTACCGGGGGCCGTATCGCGGCGCGGTGATGCCGGCCTTCTCGAGCAGCCTGATCGCTCGGCCCCGCTGGCCCCGGTAGGGCTCGAGGAGCTCCAGCATGCGTGCGTCGTCTCCTCTGGGCTCACCCGCCAGAATCCAGGAGACCAGATTCGGGAGGTGATAGTCGCCGACGCTGACCGCATCCACGTCGCCCAACGCAACCAACGCAACCTCCGCCACGGTCCACGGGCCGATGCCGGGCACGAGGCCCAGCAGGGCGTGTGCCGTCCCCGGCGGCATCGAGGCTGCCCGCTCCAGCTTTGTTGCCATCCTGCACGCCCGCAGGATGGTGTCGGCTCTTTTCTTCTCGATCCCGAGGGGGTGGAGCTCGTAGTAGCCGAGCTCTCCCAGAACCAAGGGGTCCGGCGGCAGCAGAAGCTTGCCCGGCCCGGGTGCAGGCTCCGAGTACCTCTCCACCAGCCGCCGGTAGGACCGTCGTGCCTCCCCCCCGGTCACCTTCTGCTCGATGATCGAGGGGATCACGGCCTCCAGCACCGCCCCCGAGCGGCCGATGCGCATGCCCCGGTGGCGCCGATGCAGATCCCGCAGGCAGGGATGAACGGGTTTTAATGCGTCCGGATCGTCGTTCAGCCCGACCAGCTCGGGCGCACGCTCCAGAGCCCATCCGGCCCCGGGACCCCACGCGGTCACGAGGATCTCATCGCCGCTAGTCTCGAGGTGCGTCGAGCACGGGCCCTCGGGCGTTCTGGTGGCCCGCCAGATACCGGAGCTGTCGATTCGCATCGTCGGATCGTTGAATCCCCGGCGCAGCGGGCGAAGGGTGCAGCTAAGATCCAGCGGTAGAGCGGGCCTCAAGGTCCGGCGCTGCTCAATCGTCACGAAAGGAGTCCGGTCGTATGGCTGAAGGGCACGGTGAGCCCTTGAAGAACGCCGCCGCTTTCGAGGCGTTGCCTGAGGACATCCAGGAAGAGATCCGCTCCGATGTTGCCCTCCTTCGCTCCAACCTGCCTCCGGGTGAGTTGAGTGAGGCCGATCCGGTGGGGATAGGCGTCACCTCCGGAGGGCTGCTGATAGTAAAAACCGCGCACGCAGCTTACCAACTGATGGAGGATGGGTCGACGCTCAAAGCGACCGGCGGGCCGGCGGGGATGGAGCTCATCACCTTCCGCGACGGTATGGTGGTCGACAGCCACTCGCAGCCCGGGGAATAGTCTTCTCGTATGGAGCCGATGGAGCCTCTCTTCGACCAGAGCTCAGCGCACTATCCGCTGCCCGGGGAGATCGAACGGCTCTACGGCGGCCCGTTCGGGTTCCCAGGCCCCGCGCTCTTTGCGAACTTCGTCGAGTCGATAAACGGTGTGGTGGCGATGCGGGGAGTCCGATCCCCCTTCAAGCTGATCCGGGGCGACAACGAGGCCGACAAGTTCGTGATGGGGCTCCTCCGAGCATGTGCCGACGCAGTAATGATCGGAGCCGGCACATTTCGTGCCACGCCGGGGCGATGGACCGCGGAGGCCATCTACCCGAAGCTCTCGGAGGAATTCGCCGAGCTTCGGCGGCGGTTGAACAAGGCTCCCCAGCCGCAGATGGTGGTGTTGACGGCCAGCGGCGATCTGCAGCGCGGTCCTCTCCACCCCCAGGACCTGATCCTCACCACGGCCGCCGGCGCCCACCGGCTTGCCGAAAGCGGGATCGAGAGCAGGGTTCAGGTGCTCTCCGAGTCGCACAAGATCGATCTGGATGCGGCGGTCGCCTATTTGCGCTCCGAAGGTTTCGAGCAGATCCTGTGCGAGGCCGGTCCGGAGACCACCGGCCAGCTCGTGGCTCACGACCTCATCGACGAGTTGTTCGTGACCCTTTCCCCGGCGCTGATCGGGTACGCCGAGTCGGAGCTCATCGGGCTGCTGGGCGGATTCTCGTGGGAGGCGCCCGAGCGCCACCCTGCACAGTTGACCGGCGTCAGGCGTGATGGCGGTCACCTTTTCCTTCGGTACAAGCTGACTGAGTAGCATGTAATTAGAATTACAGAGTTACAATGATCCTCTAATTACAAAAGGGGGTCGGATGGGCGATATCGACGAGATCAAGGGTTGGCTGGCGGGACGGATTCCCGACACCCTGTACGAAGGCGCTCCGGAGATAACCTCGGACCGCGAAGAAGTGCTGATCGTCGGCAGGATCGCCGAGCCCAAGCTCGAGGAGGGCGCCGGCGAGGACGCGGCCTCGGCGGCCAGGGCGGGCCGGATCAACCAGCATCGTGAGGACACGCGCAAGGCCAGGATGCAGATTGCGTCGGAAGCCGAGCAGCGCTTCGGCAAGAAGGTCTCCTGGGGGGTAAAGGTGGGCGACGACCAGGCAATCTTCACCAACCTGAGCCTGCCCGTGATGACCCGGCTGCGCATGCCCGAGCGGCAGGTGCTCGATCGCCTGGTCGATGCGGGGGTGGCGAAGAGCCGCAGCCACGCTCTGGCGTGGTGTGTGCGCCTGGTGGGCGACAACCAGCAGGAGTGGCTGGGAAGCCTCAAGGAGGCGCTGGCGAAGGTGGAAGAGGTCCGCGAGGCGGGTCCCAAGGTATAAGGATCACCGACCTCCGTTCCGGGGTAAGTAAAGCGAGTAACGTCAACTCGGAACGGAGGATGCGGAATGGACGGCCTGAAGCGACGGAGACGGCTTTACGCAGCGGTGGCGTTGGTTCTGGGTGCGATCCTCGTGCCTGTAGGCGCCATGGCGGTAGATTATGGCGAGGGCGGTAAGGGAGCCGGTGGCCAGAGGATGGCCCCCGCGGGCGAGCATCGGCCAATGCCGGCGCCGGGGCACCACGGGATGGCCGGCGACGACCACATGGCACCTGCGGCGCCGCACGCCGACAGGATGGTTCCAAAGCATGAGAAGCTCCAGAGCCGGGGGGTGGTCGAGGGCGGTTTCGGTTCAGGAGCCAACTCGGGTGGATCCGTGGTCGGCGACGACACCACTCCCGCCGGGCACTGGGACGGCGGCAACCAGGGCGGCAGCATTCACTAACAAAAAGACCGTTGGAACAGGCTGGAATGGCGCTTGAAGCTTTGACGACACCGCCGGAGCATCAAGCGCCTCCCACCCCCTTCTGGTCCGGCACAACTCATGGCCACCGCGGCATCGTGGGACAAGATCTGGGCGGCAGTTCGCCCGCCTCTTTAGCAGAATCTTCAAGCAGCCCTCATCCGGGCCACACACCCCGCTCCGAAAGTCTTTCTGAGCCTGACGGTCAGGCGCAGAAAGGGGTTTTCGATGAAGCGCAGACTGATCGCCGCCGGGTTGGCGGCCGTGCTGCTCACGATGGTGGCCGGGGCAAACCCGGCGGCTGCGGCGGCCGAGCCGCGTTGCGATGAGGGACACTGGCCGGCAACGGTCCAGGGCAAGCCGGTGTCTTTCGAGCAGGGCGGCGCCGCCGGCTATTACGTCTGGCACGATTCAGACGGCTGGCATCTCCGGACGACCACGCCCACCGACCGGCCGCACAGCTTCACCGGGAGGATCGTCTCCTCGGACGACATCAGAGTGGTTCGCCAAGTCCGCGACGAGGGACCGGATCGGCTTAGCCTGAACGGCGGCACCATTTCCTTCTCACTGGTGACCTACGACGGTGTGGACGGCATCGACTTCAAGGTCGGCTGCACCGAATCCGTCTCGTTCGCCCTCAAAGCCAACGGCCGGACGGCCCCGGCGTTGAACATCTGGTTGGGCGCCACCGGCACCGCACGCACCAACCCGTTCAGGGTCCATCGGGTTGATTGAATCTGGGCATATCCTGATAGGGAGGAAATAGCTGTGGTGTAAGGGGACCGGGATGACCGAGTTGGACGACAGCAGCTTCGGACCCAACCTTTGGCTGATGCAGGAGATGCATGAGCGCTACCTGAACGACCCCGGGTCGGTCTCGGAGGCTTGGCAGGAGTTCCTGGAGGACGTTCCCCAGGATCACCCGGCCAAGCCTCCTTCGCGTTCGGCCGAGGAGGCTCCCAAGGAGGTCAAGAAACTTTCGAAAAAGGACCTTGAGGTAGAGTCGAAAGGCAGCAGGCCGCTCTCCAGAGCCGACGCGGTTCTCGCGTCCCGGATGCAGGAGAGCCTGGAGGTTCCCACGGCCACCTCGGTGAGAGTGGTGCCCGCCAAGCTGCTCGAGGTCAACCGGGGCATCCTCAACAGCCATCAGGCCCGGTCGCGCAACAAGAAGGTGAGCTTCACGCACATCCTCGGGTACGCGGTCGTGAAGGCCCTTGTCCAGATGCCCGGGATGAACACCTCCTTCGAGGAGACCAACGGCCAAGCCCACGCCGTGGGGCACGAGCACATTAACCTCGGCCTGGCCGTCGACTTCAAGCTCGAGGACGGCAGCCGCACTCTCATCGTCCCCAACATCAAGTCCGTCGAGACCCTGAGCTTCGCTCAATTCTTCATCGCCTACGAGGATCTGATCCGAAGGGTGCGCAGCCGCAAGCTCACGATCGTCGACCTGGAGGGGACCACCGCGACCCTCACTAACCCCGGAATGCTGGGAACCGTACAGTCGATTCCCAGGTTGATGAAGGGCCAGTCGGTGATTGTGGGGATCGGGGCTATCGACTTCCCCGCCGAGTACCAGGGCGCCGACCCGGGCTTGCTCGCCGATCTGGGGGTGGGAAAGGTCCTGACGATGACCAGCACCTACGACCATCGGGTGATTCAGGGTGCCCTGAGCGGCGAGTTCCTGGCTCAGATCGAGCGCTTCATTTTGGGCGACGACGAGTTCTACGAGCAGATCTTCGCGAGCGTGGGCGTGCCCTATGTACCGGTGAAGTGGCGGGTCGATACCAACTCGCGCGATCCTCAGGAGGCGGTCGCCAAGCAGGCCAGGGTGCTGCAGCTCATCAATATCTACCGGGTGCGCGGGCATCTGATTGCCGATCTGGATCCCCTGGACGCCGACACTCCCCGGATGCCACCCGAGCTGGACCCTGCCACCTACGGCCTGACGATCTGGGACCTGGACCGCAGGTTTGCTGTGGGGTCTCTCTCCAGCCCCAACGAGATGAAACGCCGCTCCACCGACCGGGGCCGCTTCGAGCCGCTGGGCGAGATCCTGCGCATCCTGCGGGACGCCTATTGCAGGACGATCGGCATCGAGTACATGCACATCTCCGACCAGGAGCAGAAGAGGTGGATTCAGAGCCGCGTGGAGGGTGTGAACATCGAGCTGACCCCCAAGGATCACGCCCGGATCATGCAAAAGCTCAATGAGGCGGAGTCGTTCGAGATCTTCCTGCACACCAAGTACGTGGGCCACAAGCGCTTCAGCCTGGAGGGTGCGCTCAGCCTGATCCCGATGCTCGACGCCGTGCTGGACTCCGCCACCCGTTCGAGCATCCATGAGGCGGTTATCGGCATGGCTCACCGGGGGAGGTTGAACGTGCTGGCGAACATCGTCGGCAAGAGCCATCAGCAGATCTTCAAGGAGTTCGAAGGCAACATCGATCCGACCACGGTTCACGGATCGGGTGACGTCAAGTACCACATCGGCGCCAGCGGAACGTACGCAAGTATGGACGGCGAACAAATGGGAGTGTCGGTGGTCTCCAATCCGAGCCACCTGGAGTCGGTCGATCCGGTGGTCGAGGGCGTCGTCAGGGCCAAGCAGGAGATGATGAACCGGCCCAACGACTGGTCCGTCCTTCCGGTCCTCATCCACGGGGACGCCGCCTTCGCCGGCCAGGGGGTCGTCGCCGAGACGCTCAACCTCTCCCAGCTGCGGGGGTACCGCACTGGTGGGACCGTGCACATCATCGTCAACAACCAGGTCGGGTTCACCGCCACCGCCGGCGAGACCCGCTCGAGCCAGTACGCCAGCGACGTGGCCAAGATGATCCAGGCCCCGATCTTCCATGTGAACGGAGACGATCCGGAGGCGTGCGTCCGGGTTGCCAGGCTGGCCTTCGACTTCCGTCAGGCATTCCGGAAGGACTCGGTCATCGACATGTGGTGTTATCGCAAATGGGGGCACAACGAAGCCGACGAGCCTTCCTATACCCAACCGCTCATGTACAAGCAGATCGGGACTCGCCGGACCGTTCGCAAGCTCTACACCGAGTCGCTGCTTCACCGGGAGCACCTGTCAATGGAGGAGGCCGAGGGGGCCCTGGAGGATTTCCGTCGCAAGCTCCAGGCGGCCTTGGACGAATCCCGCAGAACCGAGTCCGAGCCGCCTCCTGAGACGGATACCGCACCCATGGTCGAGCCTCGAAAGTCCGAGACCGCCGTGGGTCCGGCCACCCTGAACAAGGTGTTGGAGACGATCACCCAGATCCCGCCCGGCTTACACGTACACCCCAAGCTCGTCAACTGGCTTCAGGAGCGCAGCCGGGCGTTGCTGGACGACAGGATCGACTGGTCGGTGGCCGAGGCGCTGGCTCTCGGATCGCTTCTTCTCGATGGAGTATCGATTCGGCTCTCGGGCCAGGACACCCGGAGGGGCACGTTCAGCCAGCGGCACGCGGTGCTCATCGATCAGGACACGGGGGCCGAGTACGTCCCGCTGGCCAAGCTGGCAGGTGAGGGGGTCCGCTTCAACGCCTACGACAGCCTGCTCTCCGAGTTCGCCGCCCTGGGGTTCGAGTACGGCTACTCGACCACCGCCACGGACTCGCTGACGATTTGGGAGGCACAGTTTGGAGACTTCGCCAACGGCGCGCAGGTGGTCATCGACCAGTTCATCGCCGCCGGCGAGGACAAGTGGGAGCAGAAGAGCAACCTCACCATGCTCCTGCCTCACGGGTACGAGGGGCAGGGCCCGGAGCACTCGAGTGCCCGGATCGAGCGCTTCCTGAACCTGGGGGCCCAGGAGAACCTGCGGATCACGGTACCCTCGACGCCCGCGAACTACTTCCACCTTTTGATTCAGCAGGGCAAGCTCCCGATCGCCAAGCCGTTGGTGTGCTTCACCCCCAAGTCGCTGCTGCGGTTGGCGGCCGCGGCCAGCGGGGTCATCGACCTGATCTCCGGCACATTCCAGACCGTTCTGAGCGACCCCACCAACCCGCATCCGGAGAAGGTGCGCCGCCTGATAATTTGCGCCGGCAAGGTCTACTACGACTTGGAGGCAGCTCGGAGGAAGACGGGGGCCGAGGGGCTGGCGCTGGTCCGCCTGGAGCAGCTCTACCCCTTCCCGATCGATGAGATCGCCGACGTGCTCGACGAGTTCGACGGCGCCGAGGTGATGTGGGTGCAGGAGGAGCCGGAGAACATGGGAGCGTGGCGGTTTATCCACCATAAGTTCGCCGAGGACCTCAAGGTGCCGATCCTCAGATTCAGCCGGGACGCGAGCGCCAGCCCGGCGACGGGCAGTGCGAAGCAGCACGAGCGTGAGCAGGAGCTGCTGATCAGCCGCGCACTCGCAGGGCTAACCGATTAACCGGCGGCAACGGGTCCCCTTTTCTTAGCACAAACAGCTCCGTGGCCTTCGATAACCTCAATCACTACCGCTTCAGATCGGTCTGGACTGTTGCCGCCGGGTATGACGAGACCTACGAGGTTGTGAGGGACCTGGCCGGCTATCCGAAGTGGTGGCCGGAGGTGAAGCGGGTTGAGCAGATCGACGCCGACCGGGCGGAGGTGACCATAACTGCGTTTTTTCCATACTCGTTGAATTTCGTCATGGCGCGTGAGGTGGACGACATCGGCGCCGGGGTGCTCCGGGCGCGCATGACCGGCGATTTGGAGGGGACGTCCTCCTGGAGGGTGTCGCGCGAGGGGAAAGGTTGCTCGTTGGTGTTCGAGGAGGAGGTGGAAGCCAACAAGCGGCTGCTGCGTCTCCTGGCCCCCATAGCCCGGCCGGCCTTCACTCTCAACCATGCGATCATGATGCGGCGGGGCCGGGCCGGGTTGAGGGAGCACCTGGCCAGGACAATCGAGTGAGCCCGCTGCGCCGGATCTCTTTGGCAGGACTCATCGCCTTGATGGTGGGCTCGGGGATTCTCCACCTCGTCAAGCCGGCGCCCTACGTGAAGATCGTCCCAAGGGTCCTCGGTAATGCCGAGCTGTACGTCTTCTGGAGCGGGATTGCAGAGATCCTGGCCGGCGTGCTGTTGCTCGTACCCACGACCCGAAGGTTCGGAGCGAAGTTCACCGCCGTGCTGCTGATAGTGGTGTTCCCCGCCAATGTTCAGATGGCGCTCGACGGCGCCGTCCCCGGAGGGGGCTTCTTCGCGGGATCGGACCTGATGCTCTGGCTGAGGCTTCCCTTGCAGCCGCTCCTGATCTACTGGGCCTGGACCTTCGCGAAAAATCGAGAGGAGTTCACTGGGTCGAGACCGACCACGTGATCGCACCCTCCGGAATCGATGCTTCCGCAACCTCATGTGCTATGCCGGCCTCCAGCGAGGCGGCTGCCGAGATCAGCCTTTCCCGGCCCGAGAGGTGGTCTCGCACCGCTACAGCCTGACGGGCTCCGGCGGTTCGCGCATCGAATATCTCGGCGTACCGCTCGATGTCGTTGTCCAGCTTCCTCACGTACTCCCTCAGCCTCGCGTCATCTACCTGACCGGCCTCGAAGCTCCAGTTCAAAGGGTGGATCAAGAAGCGCCCCTGGGGGCAGACCCGCCGGATCTCGCCGGCCAGGAAAACCACCACTGAGATCGACTCCACGTTGCTCAGGTTGTGCATCACCAGCGGCACGGGAAGGGAGCGCAGGAAGTTGTAGAGCGTGAACCCGTAGATCGTCTGCCCGCCCCCGCTCGCAAAATGAAGCCAGATTTCGGTTGCTCCGTCCCGGACGGCGTGCAGACACGTTTCTCTGATTCGCTCGGAAGCGAGGGCGTTGACCCGGCCCGAGAAGTGAACGACGTGGATCAGCCGTTCAATCCTTCTTCTGCGGCTCCGGGAAGCCGGGGGTGTCCACGAAGGTGGTGGGCCGGGCGTGAGCCCCCTCCTCCTCGAGCGGCTTGACGCCGTCCATGTATGACTTGGCATTGTTCCAGAAGCCTGCCGACCGATCGGCGGCGGCCTTGACGCACTCCGGGCACGGCGTAGGGTGGCCCTCGTCGTCGAAGGCCCGCTGGTTGTGCTTGCAGAGCTCGTTGCGCAGCTTGCTGGAAATCTCCCCACGAGCCCGTTCGATCGCTTGTAGGAATTCGGGGTCTTGCAGCATTGGCCTACCTCCTCATAGCAAAGGCCGTTGATTTACTATCGAACTACCGACACACAGTTAAGAGATTAAGGCACGGAGGGAGCTTTGGATCAAAAGGTGAACAAGAGCGAAGAAGAGTGGCGGCAGGAGCTGACCCCCGAGCAGTACCACGTGCTGCGTGAGAAGGGGACCGAGCGGCCCTTTACCGGCGAGTTCGTCCACAACAAACGAACCGGGACGTACACCTGTGGTGGCTGCGGCGCCGAGCTGTTCGACTCCGACGTCAAGTTCGAGTCGGGAACCGGCTGGCCGAGCTTCACGCAGCCGGTAGCGGAGGGCAGGATTGAGCTCCAGTCCGACAACAGCTTCTTCATGCGCCGTACCGAGGTCCTGTGCGGGAAATGCGGAGGGCACCTGGGCCACGTCTTCAACGATGGTCCCGGCCCGACCGGCCAGCGCTACTGCATCAACTCCTGCGCCCTGGGTTTCGAGGAGAAGCCCGCCTCCTAGGCGGGGAGGGCGAACACCCTTCGGGCGTTGGCGCTCGTCGCCTCGGCAACCTCCTCCACGGGCTGCCCGAGGGCTGCCGCCAGCGCCGCACCCACCTTCGGAACGTAGCTCGGCTCGTTCGGCTTTCCCCGATGGGGATGCGGCGCCAGGTAGGGCGAGTCGGTCTCGACCAGCAGGCGATCCAGCGGCACCGCTCTCGCGGCGTCCCTCAGCGGCTCGGCGTTGCGGTAGGAGACGTTGCCCGCGAAGGAGACGTATCCCCCCAGGCGCAGGGCCTGTCTCGCATTTGCGACGTTCCCGGAGAAGCAGTGGAAGATGAGCCTCTCCGGCGGGCCCACCTCGCCCAGCACCGCCAGGACCTCATCAAAAGCGTCTCGGATGTGCATCACCATGGGCTTGTTCACCCTCTTGGCAACCTGGATCTGGGCCCGGAAGGTCCTGTCCTGAGCCTCCGCCCCGGCGTAGTCGCGGTAGAAGTCCATCCCGACCTCGCCCACAGCTACGACGCGGTCGTGGCCTGCCATCTCCTCGATCGCATCCGCGGCGTCGCCATTGAAGTTTTCGGCGTCGTGGGGATGAACGCCCACGGCCGCCCATACCCGATCGTGCCTCTCCGCCAGCCCGATCGCCGTCCGGCTGGATTCGGGGTCCGTGCCGATGGTGACCAGGTGCTCAACTCCTGCATTCCAGGCTCGCTCCAGGAAGGCGGCGAGGTCCCCGTTGAGGGAGTCGAGGTGGCAGTGGGTGTCGACCCATCGCAGCCCGGTTGCTTCACCGGCAGCCCCGGGGACACCGGCGCCGGTGGAAGGATGCTCTGCCGGGTCTCCCGCCTGCATCAAGGCTCCGCTTTTTCGACCTCTACTCTTGGGAAGAGGCTCTGGCCCTTCGTGACTTTGACGCCTTCCAGCGATCCGAAGTCCGCAAGAGCCTCGGTGAGCGGCCGGGAGTCAACCGGCTCGATGCCCAGCTGCTCGCGAATCCGTTGGGACGCTCCGGGCATCGCCGGCGAGATGAGGATCGAGATCTGACGGATCGCCTCGCAGATGGTGTGGATGACAATAGCGAGCCGTTGGCGCTCCTCCGGCTGCTTGGCCAGATTCCAGGGCGTGGTGTCATCGATGTAGTGATTGGTGGCTTTGACAAAGGCGAACACCCCTGCCAGAGCCCCTGCCGGGTCCAGTGCCCGCGCTTTGCGATCGAGCTCCTCGGCCGCTTTTTTCCCCTTCTCCCACAGCAACAGCTCCAGATCGGTCTGCTCGCCTGGGGCCGGCACCGTCGCATCGAAGTAACTAGTAGTCATCGCGAGGGACCGGCTCACCAGGTTGCCCAGGTCGTTGGCGAGATCGGCGTTGTAGCGGGCCGTCATCGCCTCCCAGGAGAACGATCCGTCCTGCCCGAACGTGCCCTCCCGCAGGAAGTGGTATCGATACCCGTCCACTCCGAAGGTGTCGATCAACAGGTGGGGAGATATGCCGGTGAGGTTCGTTTTGGACATCTTCTTGCCGCCCACGGTCAGAAAGCCGTGAGCGAAGACCATCGTCGGAAGTTCCAATCCTGCAGCCATCAGCAGGGCGGGCCAGATGATTGCATGCTGGCGAAGGATATCTTTTCCAATCAAGTGCAGGTCGGCAGGCCATAGCTGCGCGAACCGCTCCGGGTCGGATCCATGGCCTACTGCCGTTATGTAGTTCTGCAGAGCATCGATCCACACGTACATCACATGGCGGGGACGCCAGGGAATCGGGATTCCCCAGGAGAAGGAGGTCCTCGAGATCGACAGGTCCTGGAGCCCGCCTTTTACGAAGCTCAGAACCTCGTTGCGCCGTATGTCCGGTTGGACGAACCCGGGGTTGCTCTCGTAGAGCTCGATCAGCCTGTCGGCATACGCCGAGAGCCGGAAGAAATAGTTCTCCTCCTCGAGCCACTCCACCGGCCGCTCGTGGATGGGACACAGGTCGTTGATGATTTCGCTGGGCTGGTAGAAAGCCTCGCATGCGACGCAGTAGGGGCCCGTGTAAGTGTCCAGATAGATGTCACCCTGATCATAAAGTTGCTGAACCAGTTTTTGTACTGGTTGAGTATGCCTGCTCTCTGTTGTTCGGATAAAATCATCTTGCGAGATATCAAGTTTTTCCCAGACTTCTATCCAGCGAGGAACCATCTGATCACACCAGTCGAGGGGATCAAGGCCCCGAGCTTCGGCGGCCTGAGCTACCTTCTGCCCGTGCTCGTCAGTTCCTGTAAGGAGGAAGACATTTTCACCCGCTAGACGGTGATATCTGGCAAAAAAGTCGGCGGCAACCGTGGTATAAGCGTGACCGATGTGGGGCACATCGTTCACGTAATAGATGGGAGTGGTTATATAGAACGCTTTGTGCATGGTTCGTAAACTTTCTAAATAGCTTTAACTGGCTGGTAAAACCCTCTAATGGCGCGAAAAGGAGGAAAGCTTGAGCCCCAAGTATTACCGCCCCGTATGAAAAACACAGGCATGACCCGGAAGTTGGACGTGCTTGGACGCATCGTAATTCCCGCAGAGATTCGCAAATCCCTGGACTTGAAGGAAGGTGGAGTTTTGGACATTTCTCTGGACGAAGAGAGGATCGTTCTCACTCCCCGCCGGGACGCTTGTGTGTTCTGTGGCTCGGAAACCGACCTCAAGAGGTACGAAGATCGGATGGTTTGCGAGAATTGTATCGGCAACTTGGGAAAGCTCTAGTCAGGATCGGAGTCTTTTTCGAGTAGAGCCTCGTAGATCACCCGCCTGGGCACTGAGTAGGCGGCGGGCCCACCCCCCCCCCCCC
>JBBDRH010000018.1:0-2133 GCA_040905645.1 Actinomycetota bacterium | reverse complement strand
TGAATCGCCTCGTGAAGGTCCTCGGGCAGGGAGCCGATGTTCTCCGCCTTTCGCTCCGCCGGACTCAGCTCGTAGATGTTGTCGTCCGCCTCGGGGGGCAGCTCGTAGTTGTTCTTTATCCCGGCCAACCCTGCCGCCAGCATCACGCTGAATGCAAGGTAGGGGTTGCAGGCCGGATCCGGGAACCGGGCTTCTATCCGCGTCGCCTGCTCTTTGCCGGGCTTGTACATCGGAACGCGGACCAGAGCCGAACGGTTGCGGCGCGCCCAGCAGATGTAGACCGGGGCCTCGTAACCCTGGATCAGCCTCTTATAGGAGTTCACCCACTGATTGGTGACCGCGCAGATCTCGCGAGCGTGATAGAGGATCCCCGCCAGGAAGGCCTTGCCAATCTTGGAGAGATGGGCTTCGTCGTCCTTGTCGAAGAACGCGTTGTGGTCATCCTGGAACAACGACATGTGGGTGTGCATGCCGCTTCCGTTGACCCCTCCCACCGGCTTCGGCATGAAGGTGGCGTAGACACCCAGCTCCTGCGCCACCTCCTTCACGACCAGCCGGTAGGTGATCACGTTGTCGGCAATGGAAAGAGCGTCGGCGTACCGAAGGTCGATCTCGTGCTGGGAGGGCGCGACCTCGTGGTGAACGTACTCCACGGGGATCCCCATCTCCTCGAGATACTCGACCGTTCGTTTGCGTAGGGCGCCCGCCTCGTCGAGGGGGGTGAGGTCGAAGTAGCCCCCCTGATCGATGAACTCCGTGCCTTTGGAGTCCTTGAAGTAGAAGTACTCGAGCTCAGGACCCACGTAGTAGCTGTACCCCAGGTCCGCCGCTTGCTGGAGGGTCCGTTTGAGGACGTTCCGGGGGTCGCCGGCAAACGGCGTTCCGTCGGGCAGCCATATGTCACAGAACATGCGCGCCGAGTCGGACCGCGCCGGGTGGGCCGGCATAACCTGGAAGGTGGATGCGTCCGGCCTGGCGATCATGTCCGACTCCTCGATCCGGGCGAAGCCTTCGATGGCCGAGCCGTCGAAGCCGATTCCCTCGTCGAGCGCCTCCTCGAGATCGGCGGGGGTGATGTCGAAAGCCTTGAGGAAGCCCAGGATGTCGGTGAACCAGAGCCGTATGAACTTGATGTTGCGCTCCTCCACCGTCTTCAGGACGAATTCTTGATCGGGGGTCACCACAGCTTCCTCCAAACTCCTGGTCTAACCAGCAAAACGGTATCCGACATTGCGAACGGTTTCGATCATGTGCGCCTCGTTGCCGAGCTTGGCCCTCAGACGCCTGACATGAACGTCCACGGTCCGGGTGCCGCCGAAGAAGTCATAACCCCATACCTCGCTTAAAAGGGCGCTTCGGGAGCAGACCCGGCCGGGTCGCTGGGCGAGGTAGGCGATCAGCTCGAACTCCTTGAAGGTGAGGTCCAAGGCCTCGCCCCTCACCTTCACTTCGAAACGCTCCCGGTTGATGCTGATCTCCCCGCGGCGTATGACCTCAGAGGTCTCCGGCTCCATCGGATCGGTAATCCGGCGAAGACGGGCATTCAGCTCGGCTTTGGTGCAGTTGTCGGTGAAGAAGTCCGAGGCTCCGGCGGACCAGTCGAAGTCGGCGAGGGCCGAATCCTCGAGCACCACCACAAACGGGGAGCCGGTCTCGTTCTTCAGCTTGCGAATCACCCTGGCCGCCTCCTCGGGCCGGTTGCGTCCATCGACGACGATGGCGTCGGCCAGGCGGCGGCCGAGCAGATCCGGCGTGGCGTCGGAGAAGCTGATCGGCTCGGGAGCGGGCCGTCTTCCTCTCAGCGGCGCAAACGATTCTTCGGGGTCGGAACGCTCGGGACTGAGCCAGAGTAATCGAATCATCTGATGAGTCTACAAACGAGAAATGCGCACCGCGGTCGATTTCGGCACAAGACCCATGTTGTTAACAAAGCGTTTCCGATCCTTACGGACCGGTCCGCCTCACCCTAAGATGCCTTTCATGAGGTCTCGATCGACGCCTCCGGCGGTCGGATCGCCTTCCGCCCTGCTGGTGGGGGCAGGAGTGGGCACGGCAGCAGCGGCCTGGCTGGACGCCTGGAGTTTCGCCGGCTTCGTATCCGCAGCTCTGGGGGCAGCCGTCTATATCTCTCTT
>JBBDRH010000017.1:0-2142 GCA_040905645.1 Actinomycetota bacterium | reverse complement strand
AATTTCCCTGAGAAAGCACAGCAGACGTTTGCCGCAATCCGGGATCATGTGCTGCTGCCGGCGGCCAGCGACATCCAGGCGGCGGACGAGCGGCTGAGCGGGATGCTTTCAGAGTCGCTTATCCGGGAGGTTGTCGATCTGGTGCCGGAAGTCTGGCTGAGCGACCCGGCGTATGCGGGTGGATCGACCGAGCAGCGGGAGGCGTTCGTCCGGTTTCTCGTCGACAGGTTGAATGGCAACCGCGCGTTCGTGCAGGAGGCGATCAATGCCCGATCTGCACTCCTTTGACTACACGATCGTGCGGATCGTCCCGCGGCCGGAGCGCGGGGAATGCGTCAACGTCGGGGTGATCCTCTTCTGCCGGGAGGCGAACTTCCTCGGTGGCGTGATCGAGCCGGACTGGGAACGCGTGCTGGTGCTGGAGCCGGAATTCGACCGGGAAGAAGCCGCCCGGCAGCTCAATCACCTGAACCAAGTGATTGACGGGAGCAAGCATGGCGGGCCGATCGCCGAGATGCCGCCATCGAATCGGTTCCACTGGCTGTCCGGCCCCCGCAGCACAGTGATTCAGGTATCGCCGATGCACTCCGGGCTGTGTGAGGACCCGGCAGCGACGTTGCAACGGCTTGCTCGGGCCGTGGTGGAGTAGACAACAGTACCTGAGAATATTCGCTCCGGTTGCAATCAAAACTCCGTCATCCCGAGCGCCTTCTTCCCTGTCATTCCGAACGCTTCACTCTGTCATTCCGAGCGCCAGCGAGGAATCTCACGCTCCTGTCCAGCACGTCCGGACGCGAGCCAAGATCCCTCACAAGTTCGGGATGACAAGCAGGGCGCTCGGGATGACACGAAGGTCGGGGGTGAGGGCGTTGTATTACCAGCCCATCGCGTAACCGTCCCGACGGGGATCTGCCCCGGCAGAGAGGACGCCGGTCTCCGGATCGCGATAGGTGCCGTGTCCCCCGCCGACGACATAGGTCAGCATCCCGGAACGGTTGATCTGATGTCCGCGGCGCTCGAGATCCGCCAGCACATCCGCTGAGATCCGCTCTTCAACGACGACTTCCTTGCCACCCATGAACCGGACCCGGGGCGCTTCGATCGCTTCCTGAATGTTCATCTCGTGCACCAGCAAGTTGAGCATCATCTGAGGGGTCGTCTGCAGGATGCCCCAGGAACCAGGCGTGCCGAGTGTGCTGTAGAACTGGCCGTCCCGGTAGATCTGTCCAGGGCTCATGCAGTTCTCCATCGGCTTTCCGGGTTCGAGCGCGTTCGGGCTCTCCGGGTCGAGGTCGGTCCAGTTGAGGAA
Source organism: Actinomycetota bacterium (assembly GCA_040905645.1). Lineage (GTDB taxonomy): Bacteria > Actinomycetota > CADDZG01 > JAHWKV01 > JAHWKV01 > JBBDRH01. The sequence continues at coordinate 833 of JBBDRH010000017.1, read as the reverse complement.
GTTGTTGAGCATGATGCCGGTCTCTCCGGCCATGACGCCACTGCCGAACGGTGAGCCGAGCGACTGGGTGACGTTCACGGCCATGCCGTCCGCATCAACGACAGCGAAGTGCGTGGTATGTTCGCCGTTGCGGCCACCTGGTACGCCCGGGGGAAATCGCGCCACTATCAACCGAGCCGTACCGCTCGCCGCGCCCCATCGCCGCGGACTGCCGGTCGATCCGGGTCCGCTGGGTGGCGACGTAGTCGTCAGTCAGCAGGCCGGAAACATCGAACTCGCCCCGCATGGTGTATTCGATGCGGTCGGCGGAGGTGAGCTTGATCGCCTCGATAAGCAGGTGCAAGTAGTCAGCGGAGTTGTGGCCGAGTTTCCGCAGGTCTTCGCTCTCCAGGATACGCAGGAGCTCCAGGTACTCGATGGTGCAGGTGGGAGGCGGAGCGCCGAAGATCTGGAAATCGTGAAAGGGCGCCTGAATCGGATCAAGCCAGTCGACTGTCAGGCTCGCCAGATCATCTTTCGAGAGGTACCCACCGGCTCCCTGTACGGCCCGGCACATTTCCTCACCGAGGGCGCCGCGGTAGATCGCGTCCGGACCCTCCTCGGAAAGTGTGCGGTAGGTCCGGGCGAGGCGTGGCTGGTGAATCAGCCCATGCGGTCGGGGCGCGTTGCCGCCTGGCATGAAGGTCTCGGCCGCCAGGGCGTGCGGCTGGATCCGGTGAAGGTTGTTACCAATGAACTCGGCATTCTTGTGGGTAACCGGGGAACCGTACTCGGCGACGTCAATTGCATGGGAGAAAATCTCGCCTGCGGATTTGCTTCCGAAGCGCTCCAGC
>JBBDRH010000016.1:0-2151 GCA_040905645.1 Actinomycetota bacterium | reverse complement strand
CCGGGAGCTTCCATGGGATGGTTGCTTGCATTCGTTGGGCTGGCGGGTTTCGTGGTGGGCGCCCTGGCTCTGGCCAAGGGGTTCAGCTGGAAGATCGCCGCAATCCTGTTGATCGGGAGCTGGGTGGCCCTCTTCGAGGGAGCGACCATCGCCGGATCCCCGGCCGGAAATCCTGTTCCCGAGCCGGTGCCAACGCCCTCCCGGTCCCCTAGCCCCACCGCTCCGCCTCTCGCCCTAGTCGCCAACACCCCCACGCGGCCCCCGGGCCTCCCCGCCGGCGCGGTCGACACTCTGATCAGCCGTCACGTCGAGGGCGACACCCTGTGGGTGGGCGGGGGCACGCTACCCCCCGGACCCAGCGCGCTTCGCTTGATTGGAGTCGACAGCCCCGATCTCAGTGCGTGCCAGGGCGAAGAAGCTGCCGATTTCGCGGTCGCCCAGCTTCCGGCCGGCTCGACCGTCTACCTTTTGGCGGGAACCCCGGACAAGGACTCCTCCGGAAGGCTCCTCCGCTATGTCTGGACGGCGCGCGGTGAGCTTTTCAACGAGATTCTGGCCCGTGAAGGACTGGCCAGGACCACGTCGAGCCTGGGCAGCGACGAGTACGCTCTAAGGATCCGAAGCGCCGAGTCCCAGGCCAAGGCTGCGAAAAGAGGGGTGTGGGGAGAGTGCACGACGCCGGCGCCGAAGCCAAGCGCTTCGCCCCGCCCCTCCCCTCAGCCGGCCGCGGTGGCAAGCACGTCACCGAAAATCGCCTGCGAGCCCAGCATCCCCGACTTCTGCGTGGCCCCGCGCCCGCCCGATCTGGACTGCGATGACATCGGCCGGACCAACTTCAGGGTTCTTGCTCCCGACCCTCACCACCTTGACGACGGGGGCACCCCGGGCATCGGCTGCGAAACTGACAACGACGACCCGACCCTGCTATCCAACCGAAACAACAGAAACTCCGGTTCAGACGACGATGATCCGGATCCCAGCCCCGATCCGGATCCCAGCCCCGATCCGGATCCCAGCCCCGATCCGGATCCAAGCCCCGATCCGGATCCAAGCCCCGATCCGGATCCAAGCCCACCCACGGCACCGTAGGCCTCGCTCCTGGACGCCATATCCGCTCCATCCTGGCTACCACGCGGTCTCAGCGCCTGGGCGATCTTGCGACAGGGACGCTGGCCGTGCGGCAGGCATCGAGCGCCGACCCTCCTGGAGTTCGCCCCTCAGCGGAAACGTGACCAGCTCGTTCGACGACGAGCCCTTCCTGGAGGCGGCGATCCTCTCGAGGAGGCTCGAACCGGTCCCGAACCGGGTGCCTGAAGTACCCACACCTGGGTTCTCTTTTTTGCTTAAATAACACTGAGAGTGGACGAGCTTGCACGGAAAGGGCTTTAAGTGCGGCAAACAAAGCCCTAGAATCACCCCGACGCAAGTGGGAAATTCCGAAAGGAGCGGGGGAATGAAGCGAATGTTTGGAGCGACCCTGGTCGCTATGGCTCTGGTGGCCATCATGGTGCCCACCATGGCTTCTGCGGTAGTTACAAGTCACTCAATTGGGTCCACCGGAACTCGATTCGACATCGGACGCTTCGTTCAAGTGTCGGTTACGGCGACCTGTACCGTCAATGAGGTTGTCTTTGTACGGGGAACTGTCACTCAGGACGATGCTATCGGTGAGGGCGCCGCCGCACAGTTCTGCACCGGGGTCGCCCAGACTCTCCCTATCCCCATCAGGGCCCTCGGCGGCACCTTTGATGGCGGCACATCCACCCTATGCATTGTCGTTGCAACCGTTAACCAAGTGAGAGTGACCGAGGCGGAACAGACCTGCGCCAACATCACTCTGACCTAAAGCACTGCATCCAAGAAAGGCGCCGGGAACCGGCGCCTTTTTTGTTCCCGGAGCGCATGCGGCGGTACAATATCTGAATACCTAGTCAGATATTCGGGAGTTGCTCATGGTTCAAACTATTGTATCGTCACCAACCCCTTCGGGAGGCCTCGCGCCGGCAGAGGCGTCCCGTCTCGCAGAGATGTTTCGGCTTCTTGCCGACCCCACGAGGACTCGCATTCTCTTCGCCCTCGCCGACGGCGAAGAACGTTACGTCTGCGACCTCGCCGGGGCGGTCGAGATGCCGGAGTCCTCGGTGTCGCATG
>JBBDRH010000015.1:0-13220 GCA_040905645.1 Actinomycetota bacterium | reverse complement strand
GTTTCCGATCCGCCGCCGGCGCCACACATCCCAAAGCCGGTCGATGTTGGCGTGGTGAAGCCAGAAAATCGGGTCCAGAGCGGCAAGGTCCGGGTCCGTCATAAGACCCCCGTTTCCCCCGACCTGTACGTGGACCGGGCCGTGCGGCATTGCTTCAATCGCGCCGAACGCGGGGCCCTGGTGCGCCCAGCCAGTCTGCGGCCCGCCGAATCCGGTGGCCGCCCCCTGCGATGTGAAGACCTGTACCTGGAGGGCATTCGAGGTGTTGACGACCGGCCCGGGCATGGCCGTGCCGGCATTCACGCTCGCTCGACGCCGTGCCACGAACAGCGGGTTGGCCGATCCGTCCGGTAGGTTGGACGCTCGGAAGGCAGGCGGAAGGGCGTTGCCCGGCGCGCCGCTGCTGTAGTCCCAGTAGGGAAGGGTCCAGTCGGCGGGACCTCCGGCGGCGGTTACGAAGGAGCGAACGATTCGCTCGAACTGGAAAAGGTACATGCGATGCCAGGGGAGGAAGTACCACGTGGCGTGCTGGCACTCGTTCCACGGGGCGCCGCGTGGGGGCACGACGCCCGCCCGGCCGTGGATTGCCGCTTGATAGCGCCAGCTCCGGGGGTTGGTCTCCGAAAGCTCTTGCATGGCCTTCACTGCCTTGGCGTAGGCCAGAACGTTTCGATGCCAGGGTTTTGCCGTGGTGCTCAAGGACCAGATGTCACGTCGAACCAACGTCATATCCCCTCCAGTCGACAAGCTATCGAGCCGGCGGGAATCCGACCGGCAGCCGTGGGAAGAAAACTGCAGGCCGGCGAGTCCCCAGCCCGACGAGAACCAATCCGGGTGCCGCGTAGAGCATCCCATTGTTGTGATTTCAGCCAAACAAAGTCAACAGGTTGTGCTGCGCCTCGCCGTTCACGCTGACTACCGCCGCGGACCAGTAGAATGCCGCCATGTGTAGCCTTTGGAGTCGTTCGACGTGACCTGGGTGGATCGCTATCTGCAAAAACGGAGAATCAAGGCGGCCCTCCCCTGGATTCCTCCGCAGAGCCATGTCCTGGATGTCGGCTGTTACGACGGCGCACTTTTTCGGAGGGGGGCGTCCCGCATCTCCTCGGGAGTGGGGATCGACGTCCTCGAGAGCCCTGCCTGGGATTTCGTTCACTACGAATTTCGGAATGGCCGTTTTCCGGATTCCCTTCAGCCCGAAGAAAAGTTCGACGCGGTGGTGATGCTCGCGGTGGTCGAGCACGTAACGGATGATGAGCTTGCCCGCTGGTTTGCTGCGATACCGGAGCGCCTGACCGACAACGGTCGAGTGATCATCACGGTGCCGTCACCCCTGGTCGACCACATTCTCAAGATCGGGATTCGGTTACGGCTGCTGGAGGGAATGGAGGTTCATCAGCACCACGGCTTCGACCCCAACAGCATGCAGGCACTTTACGCGCCGCATTTTCGGGTGGAGAGGCGCCGCCGGTTCGAGCTCGGCCTGAACCACCTGTTTGTGCTCACGCCCAGGTAGACATGAGAAGGGTCTCGTCCGAGATCGATATCGCGGCTTCTTCTGAGCTGGTGTGGGCGATACTGACCAATCTCGAGGACTACCCGCGCTGGAATCCGTTCATCCCCGGCATCGAGGGCGACCTGAGCCCGGGCGCGTCGATCCGGGTGGTGATCCAGCCTCCCGGCGCAAAAGGCATGACCTTTCGCCCTCGGTTGCTGGCAGTGGTTCCCGGTCGCGAGTTGAGGTGGCTCGGAAAGCTGCTCGTGCCGGGGATCTTCGACGGGGAGCACAATTTCTGGATCGAGCCTGCGGTAAGGGCAGTGGAACGTTCCGGGTAGGAATCAGCTGTCCGGCGACTACAACGGCGAGGAGCAGGTCGCGGGCTTCTTGATGATGCTTATGGAGCTAAATCGGGTGGCACCTTCCCTCTTCAGGCCATTACGGTCCTGGGGTTGATGGATCAACGGGGCCTGGCGGACAGCCCGACCTGGTCAGCAGACTGGTCACCCAATCCAAGGCCTAGTAGTACCAGAGGGGGAGTCGCCATGTTGGTGACTCCCTAGCTGTCAGTCAACTCAATATCGCGCCGGCAACTCGATGAGTGCAGCGATAGGTGTATACTCCAATTATGCGGCGTATACAGTTATACTTCGACGAGGACACGGACGATGAACTCGCCGCAGAGGCTGTCCGCCGCGGGGTGTCAAAGGCAGCACTCGTGCGGGATTTGGTCCGACAAGGATTCCAACGAGAAGCGCAAGATCCGATCGATAGTGTTATTGGCTTGGGGCACGGCGAACCCGTAGAGGACATTGACGCCGCGATCTACGGCCTGGAATGAAGTTTGCGGACACCGGCTTCTGGTATGGACTTCACGTTTCGGCAGATCGCCGGCACCAGCCCGCCGCCGCCCTTTGGCGCGGGGGCGATGGCCGTATCGTTACTACCAACCTTGTCCTCGGAGAGACATGGACGCTGGCTCGCGTTAGGGGGGTTGGACATCGCCACGCCCTGGCGCTGATCGACGCGGTCCAAGCCTCCTCGAGAGTCGAGGTCGTAACCATCGACCCAGCCATCGAACGACAAGCATGGAACTGGCTTCGTCTTCACGACGAAAGAACGTACTCATTTGTCGACGCGACCAGCTTCGCGGTAATGCTCCGACGCCGGCTAACTGAGGCGCTGACCTTCGACGGTGATTTTGCAGCTGCCGGATTTGTCGAGGTGCAGGTCCCCTAAGGGCCTGGACAGTTCTATTTCCGAACTCTCAAGTATCCGTGGTCAGGCGGTCCGCGATCTGCTCGTCCTTGTGAAATTGGCAAAGCGCTTCAAGCTGTACTTCAAGCTATAGAGGGCAGGCCGGTCAATCCGTAAAGGCCGGAATCACGGCGGACCGGAGCGGTTGCAGAAAAAAGGATCGTGTGCGTGAGCTCGAGGCACTTGATCGAGCTGCGGCCCGCAACCTGGACGTCAGCCACATCCATCGGACCGATTGGCACAGGACCAAAGCCGGATTTCAGGCAGGGCGCCTTCCGACTACTACCTTGACTGGGACCGGAAGCTCATCAGGGATCACCTTGACGTCTTCGAGGTTCGCGTCCTTAAGCTCGATGGTCAGCGGCCGCTCCTCCGTGTGATAGGTGCCCACGTCGGTTCCGAGGACGAGGAAGCGGTCCAGCCTGGCACGGTCGCCGAGGTTGAAGGCGAAGCCCCCTGCAGCGTTCTTCGGCATCCGCGCTCGCGTCCGGGAAAACGGCGGATGCGTTCACCAGCTGCGAACGGCTGCACCGGGATCGCGTTTCGCCGGTGAGAGGATCAGTCCGAACACACTACGCTCTCGAGGTAGCAGGCCGGGGTCGTGACATTCTGCAGGGCCCCTCTTTGAGCGCATCCGGGGAGGGGGCCATCGCTTCGAGCATCTGCGGATTGTTCACCGTCGGCCCGGAGGAGGCGTACATCGCGCGACGGTGGCCATGGCCAGCGCCCAGCAGATAAATCCGCGATCTCACGGGTGAGGGGTATGCGGGCATTCTTGGCAGAGATAGAATCCAATCATTGCCAAAGCGGTCTACCAAAGGAGGCGTTATGGCTCATCCTAATGAGGAGAGTCTCCGGAGCGGTTATGAGGCGTTTTCCAGAGCGGATGTGGATGCAGTAATGGCGCTGTATGCAGATGACATTCGATGGCACGTTCCGGGTCGGAATCAGGTGTCCGGCGATTACATCGGCAAGGAGCAGGTTGGGGGCTTCTTTATGAAGCTGATGGAGCTATCCGGCGGCACTTTCCGTGTGGACGTTCACGACGTGCTTGCGAACGACGAGCACGCGATCGGTCTCGTCACCCTACGGGGCGAGCGGGATGGAAAGACATTGAACGCCAACGACGTTCATGTCTGGCACGTGCGTGACGGGAAATTCTCAGAATTCTGGTCTCATTTCCATGACCTCTACGCCTTTGACGAGTTCTGGTCGTAGCCAGGCGAACAGGGCTATCGGCTGAAGGAGCTTAATTTTCGTCCCTCTATCCCGATTTCGGTTTCCCAGCTGATCACCCGCTGTGGATAGATCCGGATGATTTGGCCATCCAAGTTGGCAGCAGAATCGCGGGGCCATGCTGAGGCAACCGGGTTTCAGCGGGGTTACTGAGAGGTAAGCGGCGTGGAGTTGGCCTGGCCGCTGATTGGGCGGACCGCAGAGTTGGATCGTATAGCGGCGATGCTGGGTTCCGGCAAGGGAGCCGTGGTCCTGGCCGGCCCCGCCGGCGTCGGAAAGACCCGGCTGGGGAGCGAGAGCCTCGCGCTGGCGGCACGCGCCGGGTTTGCCCCTCTTCGGGTGGCGGCCACGGCAGCCACCTCGGCGCTGCCCTTCGGAGCTTTCGCCAATCTGTTGCCGGACTTGGAGCCAAACGCCGACCGCGCAAGTTTGCTTCGCCAGATCGCCCGATCGATATCCCAGCGAGGTGAAGGGAAGCCCGTCGGGCTTCTGGTCGATGATGCCCACCTCTTGGACGAGTCATCGGCAGCGCTTACCCACCAGCTGGCGGAAGCGGGGCACGGCTTTGTTATCGCTACGCTTCGGTCGGGAGAGGCAGCCTCGGATGCGGTGGTCGCCCTCTGGAAGGACGATCTGGCCGAACGGCTGGAGCTTAGCCCTTTTTCGGACTCGGAGGTGGAGGATCTGCTGGTCGCCGCACTCGGTGGACCGGTCGACGGGGCAACGATCAACCTCCTTCGGGAACGAACCAAGGGCAACGCTCTGTTCCTGAAGGAGCTGGTGCTGGGAGCCGTCGATAAAGGCGCCCTTCGGAAGCTCCAGGGAATCTGGCGGCTGACCGGCAAGCTCCCGCTCTCTTCGCGCCTCGTCGAGATCGTCGAGGGCCGTCTGGCGGCCCTGTCCAATCCGGATCGCGAGGCCATGGAGCTCCTGGCACTCGGTGAGCCGCTCGAACTCGATTTGTTCCAGGGTTTGAAGCCCGATGTCGACCTGGAGGCGCTGGAGAAGCGGGGCCTGCTGCGGGTGGAACAGGACGGCAGGCGTCTGCTGCTGCGCCTCGACCACCCCTTGCACGGCGAGGTCCTACGCTCTAAGCTCAGCGCACTTGGAATGCGGCGGAGCGCTCGGGCCCTTGCTGAGGCGGCCGAACGCACCGGAGCACATCGTCGTACCGACATCCTGCGCACAGCCACCTGGCGGCTTCAAGGCGGGGGCCCCTTCAATCCGGAGCTCATGTTGAGAGCGGCCTTCATTGCCAAACAGCGCGGTGACCTGACGCTTACCGAGCGGCTGGCGCGTTCTGCTGTTGATGCTGGGGGTGGCTTTGACGCCAAGCTCTTTCTCGGCCAGCTGTGGCAACAAGGTAGGGCGGAGGAGGCGGAGCAGCAGCTGAGGTCGCTGATCCCTCTAGCCCAGACCGATTCGGAGCGTGCCCTGCTCGCAAGTTCCCATATCGAGGTTCTGGACCTGGGACTCAAGGATCCGGATGCCGCTCTAAGAGTCGCGGAGGAGGCGGAGGCGGCCATCTCTGATCTTGACTGCCGGGACCAGATCACCATCGCCCGTGCCCGGATACACGGGCGCAGCGGCCGCCACGACGTAGCGGTGGCGTTGATCGATCCTTTGCTGGATCGAGTGCAGGGAAGGAACCTCATCGCGGCGTCCTTTGCTGCGGGCACCTCGATGCACTTGAACGGACGGTTCGCACGCGTAATAGAGGTCACGCAACGCGGATACGACACCCACCGCGCACTCACCGGCCCACCCATGAATTTCGGCCCGCTGGTTCACCAGGCCTTTCGATGCGGAGCACTCACCAACGGCGGTTGGCTGGCGGAAGCCAAAGAGCTGGAGTCGGTCTTTTACGCCGAAGCAGTAAAAGAAGGCTCGCCGGAGGAGCAGGGGTTCTTCGCAGAATACCAGGCGATGACCGCGCTGGGCTCCGGCCGGATGGAGACCGCTGCCAGGTGGGCGGCCGAGGGTGCGGGCGTTTTCAGACAGATGCGTTGGGCCATGATGGAGCGGGTCGGGTTGACGTTGCTGGCGTTTGCCCGAGCGCAGCAGGGAGAGGCCCCGGAGGCCCGCACGGTTCTTGCGGACCTGGACGCGCTGGGAGTGCCGCCCACCGACGTCCAAGGTCCCATGTTGCTCCAAGCGAGGGCCTGGGTCGAGGTGGCGGAGGGCAACCTCGACCTGGGAGTTGTGGTGCTGGGGCAGGCGGTCGATATGGCCAGGTGGAGCGGAGCAACGTTCCTGGAGTGCGCAGCTCTGCATGACCTTGCGCGCCTGGGAAGAGCGGTCGACGTGGCGGACGAGCTACGGGCGGCGGCCGCAAAAGTCGAGGGCCCACTGGCGCCGTTACGCGTCGCGCACACCGATGCCCTCGCTTCAGCGGACCCTGTTGGACTTGAGCAGGTTTCGAAGGACTTCGAGGCATTGGGCGCGATGCTGCTGGCCGCGGAAGCCTCCGCCGATGCCGCCGTGGCCTGGCGAAGGACGGGAGATAGGCGTAAGGCGACCGCGGCGCAGCTGCGGTCGGCCGATCTTGCCTCGTTATGCGAAGGAGCCAGGACCCCTGCGCTCTCGATCTCCGTTCCGGTGAGGGCGGCGCTCACCGCCCGGGAGCTGGAGATCGCCCGGTTGGCTGCGTCGGGTCTCTCGAGCAGCGACATTGCCGAGCGCCTCAGCCTTTCGACCCGCACCGTCGACAACCGGCTCTTTTCGGTCTACGAGAAGCTTGGAATCAAACGACGGGGCGATCTCAAAGCGGCACTTAAGGGTATTGATCCTCGGGGCGCGGGCCTCAGTAGTCCTTGAGGACCCGGAGGCTGAGGCTGGTTCTCGCACCGACATCCTGCACATCGATCTTCTCCAATCGAATCCCCCCGGGGTCGACGTTTCCAGCACCAGCGAAGCGAGCACCAGGATGAGCACCTGGCGACCGTCCCGGCTTAGTCACGGTTGGCTCCCTTCGACAACCGAAGCGACATGGTCGAACTGCTTTCAGCAGTGGGGCTCGGTCAAACGAAACGAGGATCGGTCACTTCCAAATTGGAGTAGAGATTACTCTTTGCCGCCCCTTCGTTACCTGGGAACCTGCAGTCAAGGAAGCCGACGGATGGAGGGGTGGGTCAGATGACGCAGGAGCAGGCAGGTCCAAGGGAGATCGCATTTGTAGCCTTCGAGGGGCTTACCCCGCTCGATCTGGTGGGGCCGCTTCAAGCATTTACAGTCCTCGAGCTGTTGAACCCCCAGTACAAGGCGGTGGTGGTCGCGGAGACGCTGGAGCCGCTGGGAACCGATGGACCGCTGAAGCTCGTGGCCGGTAAGACCTTCGAGCAGGTTCCGAGCCCCTATGCGCTGATGGTGCCCGGCGGGGCGGCGCCGGCGATGAAGGCCATGAGCAACGAATCGATTCTGGGCTACATCCGGGACGCAGGGAGCAGGGCCGAGATCGTGACCTCCACCTGCACCGGCGCCTTGATCCTGGCTGCGGCTGGAGTTCTCGACGGCCGCAAGGCGACCACCCACTGGGCCTTTTCCAAGCAGCTGGAGAGGATGGGCGTGGAGTATGTTCCGGATCGCTGGGTGGAGGACGGCAAGTTCATCTCTTCGGCGGGAATCGCGGCAGGACTCGATATGGCTCTGGACGTGATCGGCAAGCTAGTGGGCGAAGCCACGGCCCGCCAGGTGCAGCTGATGCTCGAGTACGACCCTCAGCCTCCGCTGGGCGCCATCGACTGGAACCAGATCGATAGGAACATGCTCGACCCGGTTGTGGACGGCTGGATCCAAGAGGGTCTGGCCGAGAGGCCCGACCTCGTCGGCAGACTGGTCACCCAAGCGAGCTGATCAAGTGATCAAGCTGTTCCAGGCAAACAAGTAACGACAGCGGATCGCTCACCAACTCAGCTCTTTTGATCGCGCCCAACTCGGGTGGAACCCGACGCTTCACAACGACACAGACCACGTCGACCGAAAAGGGAGGTGCATCTGCATGAGTATGTTCAAGTTATTGAAAGTGGCACACGTTCGAATCGCAGCGCTTCTTGCTGCTCTTGTTTTGCCCACGGCGATCGTGTGGCCCGCCCAAGCTCTGACATTGATCGAGCTCAATCCTTCAGGGCTCCTCGGCGGGGTGCCGGCAACGTCCAACACCGGCCCGGTCACCCCCGCAACCCGATCCAGCGGTGACCCGCCGCTGAGTGTGCCGGAGGGCACCCTGGAGAGCGCCTTGTCATGTCCGGCCAGCTTCAGTCGCGCTCACGAGCCGGTACTGCTGATTCACGGGATACCCCAGACTCCCGACGAAGCCTGGTCCTGGAACTACGCGAAAGTGCTGCCACCGCAGGGCTTCGACGTGTGCACGGTTGCCTTGCCGGATCTCGCTCGAGGGGACATCCAGATCCAGACCGAATACGTCGTGCACGCCATCAAGGCGATAGGCCGGCGTTCGGGCGGCAAGATCGATGTGGTTGCCTTCAGCGTGCCGCCTGCGGCAGCTCGAGCGGCCGTGAAGTGGTGGCCCGGCGCACGGGCGCTCGTCGACGATCTCGTCCTGATTTCGGCTCCGAACCATGGCGGTGTCAACTTCGACGTCTTGTGTGCGCTGCCGTGCATTGCGCCGTTCTGGCAGATGAAGCCGGGCTCGAGGTTTCTGGCGGCCCTCAACTCCGGCGACGAGACTCCGGGAGACGTCGCCTACACATCGGTCTACTCGCTCACCGACGCCGCGGTATTGAACCTGCGGCCCGCCAGTGTGACTTCGGATCTGGCCGGTGCTTCCAACATCGCTGCTCAGGACCTGTGCCCGATACGGCTCGTCGACCATGTCGCGGCCCTCGGCGACGCCGTGGTCTACGCCGTAGTCATCGATGCGCTCACCCATCCCGGCCCCGCCGACCCTGCACGGATCGACCGGTCGGTCTGCTCTCAATTCGTGATGCCCGGCGTCGACCCACTCCAGGCAGTGGTGATGAATGCGGCTTGGTGGCCAACCATCGCCATCAAAAGCCTGGAACACCAGACCGACAGAGAGCCTCCGCTGGCAGTATGGGCCGTTCCGTAGCACGCCGCTAGCGAGATGATGAGGGGCCCTTGCGGCCCCTCATCATCCTCAGGTTTGCCGTTGGCATCGTCGCAGTCCGGCGGGCACCGGCGGTCGACGTCGTCGCCGACATCCTCGTGCGTATCGTTATCAGGACCTTCGCGACCTCGGGCAGCCCCGGCCGGGTTATTGTGCTGGTATCGGCAGCCGATCGGTCCGAAAGCCAGATGGTATCCGCCAAATCCTGATCTGAGGCTCAGTGATGACCTATATCCCATATCACAGCGGCTCCTACTCTGATGAGCAGGCCGACTCGTTGGAGCGGCTGAGGGCGGAGGCCATCGTGGCGTTTGAGCCACCCGCCGTTAACGTCTTCAGGGTCTTCTTTCACACCGAGAGCTTCCGGCCCAATCACCAGGTGACCGTTCGCAACGCAACCGACGGCTGGGAGCGCGAGATCTACGGCACTTATCGCGATGGCGCCTGGACCTTTGAGTTCGAGAAGGCGCACTACTCCAATCAGTTCGAGATGAAGTTCCTGCTGAACGGGAGTCACTGGATGAAGGGCTTCAATCTCGTCCTGCCGAAGACCCACGACCACCACTTTGACGAGGGCACGGTCCAGTTCCCCAACACGCCTTTGCGCCAGCTTCATGGCTACGACAATCTCCGCACCGAGGAGCACGCACAACAGCAGGAACGCATTCGCAGCAACCTGATTACCGGGATCGAGTACGACGTGGTGATCGTGGGCTCCGGATTCGGCGGCGGGATCCTCGCGGATGCCCTCTCCGACAAAGGCCGCAACGTCCTGGTGCTTGAAGCAGGAAGTCTGATCTACCCAACCCACATCACCGGCCTTCCGGGCGACTGGTCCGGACTTCCCGCCCACCATCAGATCGGGCATTTCTTGAATCAGCCCGGCTCCAAATTCCTGTTCGGGGTGCAGATGAACCTGGGTGGCCGTTCGGTGTTCTGGTCCGGGTTGATCCCTCGCATGCGTGATTGGGAGCTGGCCTTCTGGCCCGCGTCGATCCGGACCTACCTGAGCTCCACCGGGTACTCCGCGGCGGAAGTTCTACTTCGCAAGCGCCGCACTCTGGGCCCCTTCCAGAACGCGACGGTAGCGAAGCTGCGAAACCGGTTCACGGGGCACGTCGTCGAGGACCTGCCGCAATCGCTGCACCAACCGAATCTTGGTAACAACGACCAGCTCGGCAACGTGTTGGAGAAATCGACTGGCATCTTCTCCACCGCCGACCTGCTGCTCGACTCCCTCGCCTACACAGGGATGGCGGGACGGGACAACCTCACGATAAACCTGAACCACCACGTGGTCCGGGTGATCACAAGCGGCGGCCGTGCGACCGAGGTGGTGTGCCGGGACCTGGTCGGAAACGAGGAGCGGCGCTACCGGGGCAAGCATGTGGTGCTGGCCGCAGGATCCCTGGAAAGCCCACGCATCGCCCAGCGCAGTGGTTTGCCCAACCCAAACGGCAAGCTCGGGCGAGGGCTAACCGACCATCCGGCCTTCTTTTCTCGAGAGTACCGGCTGCCGCCGGGCAGCGAATTCGGCGGCCTCAACGATCACGCCAAGATATTCATGTCCCACAAGCAGGCCTCACTCTCCCAACACGGCTACAACACGGAAATCCTGATCAACCCGAAGTACTGGGATGTCAGGCATCCCGATGACGATGTCCGCAAGCAGCGGATCGACTCCGTTTCGGAGTCGAGCGTACGAATGCAGTTCATTCATGCGAGCCACCTCGAGGACGAGAACTTCGTCCAGGACCTCGGCCCGGACGTGAAGGCCTCGGTCAAGGTGAAGCCCAATCTCTCGGGCTCCGAGCTCTTCAACGAAGTTCGCGACCTTCGCAACGACATCCTGACCTTCCTGCAGGCGGACTCGTTCGATCCTTCCGAAGGCATGCACTTTGGGAATGAAGGCACCCCGCATCATGCGGGAGGGACGCTCAGAATTGGAGTCAACGGCACCGGAGTCGTGGACGCCGACCTCAAGTTCGAAGGCCTCGACAACCTCCATGTTTCGGACAACTCGGTATTTCCGCTCATCCCGGCGGCAAATCCCGCACTCACCCTCTCGGCATTGTCACTGCGGCTAGCCGACCATCTGCACTCGATCTTGTGAGTTCGGGACGTTTTCAGCCTGGAATCGCCGGCACCCTTGGGCGCATCTCCCGAGGCCACGCCGAGGTATCCTCAGCCGGATAGGTCCGGAGGCGTTCACCTGTATCGTCCAGGAGCTCCGGGACCTCGCAACCCAGTACTTTGGCCGCGGCCGCCAGGCCCGAGGTGGTGACGCCCATGACGCCGTGGACCTGGGTGCTGGCCCCGCAGAGGAAGAGGTTGTCGATCTCGGTCGTATTGCCGAAGCCCATCGGACCTATCTGCCGGAGGACCTTCTCCGTGCCGTAGATGGCCCCCTGGTGGCCGGCGGTGTAGTACCGATTGGTCAACGGTGTTCCCAGCTCATGGAACGAGATGTGACGCTCGACGCCCGGGATCACCCGGCCCACAGCGGCGATCATCTGCTGAGTGAGCGCTTCTTTGAACACCAGGTACTCGGGACTGCGGATGCCGCTGCTTCCGGCAAAAGGGAGGAAGCGATCGTAGCTGCAGAACGCGAAAGCCTCGATGGTGTGCTCCCGGGAACGCCTTTTCGATTTGTCCTTCAGGGTGGTGATCGTAAGGAAGATCCCGGGGACCTGGAGGTCTGATTCACCTCGTCCCGGATGGTTGTCGAAGAACTGCTCAAGGTCCGGCTTTCGGGTGTACCAGTAGTTGCCCGAGTCAAACCCCATCCCCTCGAGATCCATGTCCACCGCCATGAAGAGACTCAACGTCGACACCGACCAGGTTGTCCTCGAGAGCCGCTTTCTAAGAGCCGGGCTCAAGGCGTCTCGTCCCACCAGCCCCGCGAACGTGACCATGGGATCGGCGTTGGAGATCACTGCCCCGCACCGGATCTCCTCGCCGCCGGCCAGCCTGACCCCGAGGGCACGCTTGGGGGAACGAGAGGATTCCACGAGGATCTTCTCGACCGGAGTGTGCAGTCTCACCAAGCCACCGGCACGTTTGATTCCCCTGCTGAACGCTCGGGGGATCGCGAAGCCGCCGCCTCGCGGGTACCACGCCCCGTTCAAATAATGCGACGACACCGCGGAGTGCAGGACTGCGGGCGCACGAGAGGGGGCAAGGCCGTAGTCGCCGGCGGCAGGCATCGTAAGGATGGTCCTGAGCCGGGGATCCTCGATGGCCGACTCGAGAAAGCGGCCGAGCGGCCGGGTTCCGCGGGCCACAACGGAACTGATCCCGAGGGGCTTTGCCATATGGTCCGCATGCCCCAGCCTCCCGAGATCGAGGCGGTCCATCAGACGGAAGTACCGGTCGATGCCCTTCGATTCGTGAGGGAATCGCTGCATCAGCCGGTCCCGGTAGATCATCTCGCCCGCCGGGATGTCGAAGCGGGGTTCCCCCTCGATCAGGACGTGGTCGTACCCGTCGGGGTTCAGCTCCAAAAAGGCCAGGTCGCCGGCGATCCCGAGCCCCTCGTAGATCCGCCTGAGCCTGCCTCCGTCCCCCAGGTTTCCCACGTAGTGGACGCCCGGACTGAACCGATAGCCTCCCAGCATGAAGGAGTGGCACCAGCCGCCCGGCAGGTAGTGCTGCTCCACGACCTGTACCGAGAGCCCACGGCGCGCCAGCGCAAGCGCCGCAGCCAGACCTCCGGCCCCCGATCCCACGATGACGGCGTCGCAATCAAGCGCCATGTGACAAGTCTCCTCGTATTTATCCGGTATACACCGCAGGCCGCCGGCGTGCTGAGTCACATGCAAGGATGGGCCTGGCTATGAACGATTCCACTTTGAGCGAGGTCGCCGAAAGATTCCGGACGTCGGCGGCTCTTCGAAGCAAAGCGTCGATCGGACTGGTCGCCGAGGTCTTCGGGGCGACCGACTGGGTGCATGGGCCGGGGGACGACACTGCGGTCGTCGAGATCGGCGAGGAGCACATCCTGATCGCCGGCGAGGCCATCTGGCCCCCTCTGGTCACCTCCGACCCCTTCGGTGCCGGGGTGGCGTCGGTGGTCGCCAATGTCAACGACGTCGCGGCGATGGGTGGCAGAGGCCTTGCACTGGTGGATCACGTGGTCGCCGG
>JBBDRH010000014.1:0-2165 GCA_040905645.1 Actinomycetota bacterium | reverse complement strand
GACGCTAACCGAGCTGGCGGCCAGAGCGAACATCACGATAGTGAACCTGTCAGTGCTTAAAAACGGGAGAGCGAGAGCGATGCGGTTCTCGACCCTGACGGCGCTGTGCGAGGCCTTGGACTGCCAGCCGGGCAACCTGCTGAGCTACGAGCCGTAGTGGAGCGGCAAAGTGCGAGGAAGGCGATTCCCCGAATCAGGAGTTCGTGGTCCATTGATCCCGGGACGGTCGCTCAGCTCGGAGCCTCCTGACCAGTGTAGCCACGCCAACAGCTGCTCCGGAAACGATCGCGATCGCATCCCTGCCGCTTACCGCATTTCCTTCACCGTCCGGATCCAGCACGAGCCAGCCGGTGAAGGTGGGCATGTCGATGCTCGCCAGCAGCTCGTCGATGAAGAACACCAATATGACGACACCCGTGTACGTCGCAAGGCCGTTGACGATCGCCGGCCCCAGAGCCTTGAGACGGGCCACCGGGCGAGCCGGCCTACCCGGGCAGGCCGGTTACCTTCAGGCCCGCGCCGGGGTCGAGCTTGAACCTGATGTTGATACCGATCAGCAAGGCGGTGAGCGACTCGAGGATCCGGGCGGTCTCCAAAGGTCCACAGTCGACGTAGCGGGCTCCCTCGATCTTCTCGACCACTTCCTGAACGACGGGCTTGGCTTTGGCATCGCCGCACACCAGTACATCGGCTCCTACCGACGAGTCGAGATTGATCAGCTTTCCGCCCATCACCGTGTGGAAGCCGGAGGCCACCGGAAAGTCCTTGCCCAGGATCCCCTTGGCCTGCTGGGCGGCCGAGCCCTCCCAGACGCCGAGAACGCGAGTGGGCTTGCCGCCCAGCTCGCTGGCCAGCGGAACGTTGCAGTCCAGCACCACGGTGCCGGGAGTCATCTTCTCCTTGAGCCCCTTGTAGGTGTCGGCCAGCCCCGGGTAGGGCACCGTCACGACGACCAGATCGCGATCGACGACCGCGTCAACGTTCGCCTTGCCCGAGATGGAAGCATCGGGCAGCAGAGCAGCCGCCCCTCCGGCAATGCGCTCTGCCTTCTCCGCAAGCCTGCCTCCGATGACAACCTCGTCCCCCGCCTTGGCGAGCCTGAGCGCAATCCCATAGCCGATTCCGGCCGTACCACCAACAACCGCTACTCGCATTTGGACTCCCTTGGCTGTTCAGGGTCGGGCTGCACGCCCTTCCGGTGTGCGCTGGACATTGTAAGTGCACGAACCTGTTGCCCTTGTGTTACCCACCCTGTGCGCCGGGGTCCGGTGCATGTGTTGGTATATTGAGCGACTGATGGCGTCTCCCATCGAAACCTCTGCTTACAAGCGCACCCTCTACAGGGGCGGCTCGGGAATGTGGTCCTGGATCCTTCACCGGGGCAGCGGGCTGGCGGTGCTCGGGTTCCTGTTCCTGCACGTCCTCGACACCTCACTGGTAATGTTCGGCCCCAAGGCCTACAACACGATGGCCCGCCTCTACGAGAGTGCCCTCTTCAGGCCGCTCGAAGTCGTCTTGATGTTCCTGGTGATCTACCACGCCTTCAACGGGCTGAGGGTGATTCTGATCGACTTCTGGTCGCGGGGCGTGCGTTACGAGAATATTCTGAACAGAGCGGTGATGGGGATCACCCTGATCCTGTTTGTGCCCTCCGCCTTCATCATGCTGCGATGAGCGTAGAGCAGGCTTACAACAACCACTTTCGTCCGGAGGGCTCGCCGAGGAGCTCCGAGGTCTGGACCTGGTTCTTCATGCGCCTATCCGGCCTGGCGCTCGTTTTTCTCGTTCTGGGGCACATGGCGATCATGCATGTGATCGGCGGTGGGGTCGACCGGGTCGACTTCGACTTCGTCGCCTCACGGTGGAATGGCGCCCTCTGGCGAACCTACGACTGGCTTCTGCTGGTCCTGGCGCTGGCCCACGGCGCCCTGGGGGCACGGACTGCCATCCACGACCATCTCCACCGCAAGGGCCTGAACCGGTTCGCGACCACCGCCCTCTACCTGACCGTGGCCTTTATGGCGGCGGTCGGGACCTTTGTGATAGTCACCTTCGACGTATCCAGATTCACCTAGCGCCTTGACGGCCAAATATCACCGCTTCGACTGCGTGATCATCGGCGGGGGCGGCGCCGGGCTGCGCGCGGCTCTGGAGGCCTCCAGCCG
>JBBDRH010000013.1:0-13291 GCA_040905645.1 Actinomycetota bacterium | reverse complement strand
TCCCGCACCCCGTACTCCGGCTCCCGGTGGCGCGGCTCGCGATGTCTCGGCTCCCGCACCTCGTACTCCGGCTCCGAGTAGCCGGGCTCCGGCTCTTCTTGTCTGCGATAACGAAGCTCCGGCTCATCCTGCTCGCGATAGCGGGGCTCGGCCTCACGTCGCTCGCGTGGCTCGGGCTCGAGGAACCTCTCTCTATCCCGACTCCTCGGTTCCGGATCACGGAACTCGAGCTCTGCCGGCGGAGGTTCCCACTGCTCGGCTTCCTTCCGCCTTCGACGGCGGCTCTTCTTGGGCTTGCGGACCAAAGACTCCCAATCCAGATCCTCGGCGGAGGGCTCGTTGCTCTCGCGATTCTCATAGCGGTCGGGCTCTGGTGGTGCGTCGAAGTCTTTCAAGCTCACCCATTTATCGGCAGAAGCGTACGAGTCGGACGCATCTCGCTCGTGCTCGCGCCTCGACTGGAACTCCGTCAGATCCACTACCTCGCTCGCCTCACTCTGCAGTCCTTCCCTTTCCAGCTCGAGTGAGTCGGCGGGTGGCAGGTCGGGCATCTCCTGCGGCTCCGGAAGCTTGGGTAGCTTGGGTAGCCAAATTGTGGTCGGCGCCGCCGCCATCGGATCTTCAGGCGGCTCCTCCTCGACGTTCCCATCGAGCATGTCTCGCTGCGCCGGAGAGGGATCCTTCGGCTCGGGCTTCCGGGCTGCGATCCAGCTCTGATTGATCATTCGGATCTGCTGGCTGGCGGTGGGGTTCTCCAGCTTGCGCTGCCAGTAAGGGACCGCCGTGGGCTCGTTGAACTTGGTGTTTGCGTACTGCCGGAAGTAGGGATTGAGAGTTGAGGCGCCTGTCGCCGGTGTCCAGGTGTGTTGGGTGCTGCTGGAGCTGATCGTTGGGTAAGACTTGGTCCCACCCGCGGTCGGGTAGTTGTAGGGGGCGCTGAACCGGGGGGCAGAGCTCGAAGAAACGGGGGTGCTCCTTACCACCGGAGGAGGCGGACTCACTTCCGCCGGCTTCTTGGCTGCGCCGAATCGAGAACCGAGTTTATTGGCTTGGCTCGTGGTTCCGGTGCCAGTGTTCGGGGTCGTGCCCGTCGGTGTTTGCGCGTCCTTCTGGTCGCCCTTCGCGCCCTTCATACTCTCCAGCATGGCACGCTTCTGGACGTAACTCGTGGCAATCGGCTCGGTCCAGGCAGCCGGCGCCTGGAAGTCTTTCGACCACTGGATCATCGACCTAGGCGGCGGTGTAGCGACCGGCATCTGGAGCGTAGCCGGCGAGTTGAGGGGCCTTTGAATAGGCGGCCCACCGCTCCCGACAGTAAGGTCCCGGTTCAAAGATTCCAGCGCGGCGAGAGCCGCCGCATCCCTCTTGGAAAGCTTTTCCGGCTTGGGAGACTCGCCCTTGGGCACCTTCTCGACCACCAGTCCCGCACGCTCGTACCAGGGCTTGTCCGCCTCCGGCTTGGGAGACTCGCCCTTGGGCACCTCGACCACCAGTCCCGCACGCTCGTACCAGGGCTTGTCCGCGTCCGGTTTGGGAGGTTTCTCCGCCGTCGCTTTGGCAGGTTTTTCGGCTTTAGGAGGCATCTCGCCCTTGGGCGCCTTCTCAGCCTTCGAGGGCTTCTCCCTCCTCGGAGGAACATCATCCGCAGGGGGCTCCGAAGAGAAGGTCGACTCGGACCAGCGCGGGGCATCGTCCCGGAAAGGCGGTTCTGCGCCGGGTGGGGTCCCCTCCTTGAACGATGCCGAAGGGGGCGGTGCCGTCTGCCTCCGGTGGAGCGTATCGTCCCACAAGTGCGAATCGGGTCGGGAAGGCCTCTGGTCCTCGGGCAGCTTGTAGCCTCGGGAGGGTCCCCGCCCCTCGTCGCCCCTCTCGCGACCGCGAGCGTGGGCCGGCTCGGGAGGAAGGTCCGGAACGGGACGCAGCATGGGAGCCGACTGTCCCACTGCTTCCATCAGCTCGGTGGGACGGGCCGGACGCTGCTCCTCACGTGGTTTGTGCAGGGCTGATGGCACGTCCATCTGAAGGGTCCGGTTGGCAGACCGAAACCTTCTTATGCTCTTAAAGGGATGGCCGGGGGATCTTCGGGCTGTCAGGCCGAGTCCAATGAAGAACACAAGCCAAAGCGCGCCCGCAACCATCCCTGTTGCGAAGCCCGTCATTAGTGGCCAATTCTAGCCGATAAGGTGCAGATTCCCCTTTATCAGCCGCATAGGAGTCTGTATAATTGAGCAAGTGCTCAAAGCGTTTGCTCAAGTTTCCTATCGTGAGCCGGGGGAGGCAAGGGTGGACAAGGCAAGAATCGTTCAGAATCTCGAGGCGGCCGAGGCCGCGCTGGCCACGGGCCGCGGTCTGAAGGGAACCGGTTTCTGGAGGGCGGTCGATGCCGCCCGGGCCGACCCGGAGGTTGCTGAAAAGTTCGGCGGCCGTATCGCAGCCATCGACACCCGGGCATTCGAACAGGGCGTTCGACTCAGGGTACCTGCGGGGGTGGGAACCACCGTGCTGGCCGCAGGGGCGGGGGCGGGCGTCGCGGCGTTGATCCTCGCCCAGGGAATCCCAAGCCGCTTGGTGAGGACCGTCGTTTTTCTGGGGGCGTTCGGCACCCTCGAGGTGACCACCCACAGCCTCGCGCACTGGGTGGTGGGCCGGCTGATGGGGATGAGGTTCACCCACTACTTCCTGGGCGGGCCGCCTCCTCCCAGACCCGGAACAAAGATCGACTACGCCACCTACCTCGGGGTGCCTCCCGCCCGCAGGGCGCTCATGCACGCATCGGGGGCGGTGGTGACGAAGCTGATGCCGTTTGCGCTTATCCCGGTTGCCGTGCGGCTCGAGCTACCGAAGTGGGCGATCTACCTCCTGATTGCGGTCGGGGTCCTTCAGCTGGTCACCGACCTGCTGTTCTCCACCAAGAACTCGGACTGGAAGAAGGTCAAGCGGGAGCTCCGGGCGGCTCGCAGGCAGCCATAGGGGTTGTGGTTCTCAGTACCGCCGGCAGCCGATCAGCCGGCTTTATGGCCGGAGTCGTCAAAAGGGGCCGTTGGATCGGCCATTCCGTGAAACTGGCTGGACGCTTCGGCGTAGAGCTTGCGCGGTATTCTTCCGGCCTCGAACGCCAGACGGCCGGACTCGACGGCAAGCCGCATGGCCGTCGCCATCGCCGCCGGGTCCTTGGCCCTGGATATCGAGCTGGCCACCAGCACCCCGTCGCAGCCCAGCTCCATCGCCACCGTGGCGTCGGAAGCGGTTCCGATGCCGGCGTCGAGTATCACCGGAACGCCCGAGTTCTCAACGATGATGGCAATGTTGTAGGGGTTGCGGATTCCCGCCCCGCTCCCGATGGGGGATCCCAGGGGCATGACCGCGGCGCACCCGACCTGCTCGAGTCTTCGGGCAAGGATCGGGTCGTCGTTGCAGTAGGGGAGCACCACAAAACCGTCGTCCACCAGCTCCTGGGCTGCGACGATCAGCTCCGGCCCATCCGGCAGCAGGGTCTTGTCGTCCCCTATGACCTCGAGCTTGATCCAGTTGGTTTCCAGCGCCTCCCGCGCCATGCGGGCGGTGAACACCGCGTCGGCCGCGGTGAAGCAGCCGGCCGTGTTGGGGAGGACGTCGCAGCCGGCCGAGTCGATGACCTCGAGGATCGATCCGCCCGCTCCGGGGTCCACCCGCCTCATCGCCACGGTCACCAGCTCCGCGCCGCTGAGCTTGAGACATTCCGCCATGGTTTGCAGGCTCGTGAACCCGCCCGTTCCGAAAATCATCCGGGACACCAAGACCCGTCCCGCGATCTGAAGCTTCTCTGCCATCATCCTCCCTGCACTGCTCTGAGCACCTCCACGCGCATCCCGCCGTCGAGGTCGAATCCGTCCCACAGGCTCCTGGGGACAACGTTGCCGTCGACCGCGACCGCCACTCCCCGCGGGGAGTCGTATCCCAGTATCGCAAGGACGTCCTTTAAAGTGGAGCCCGGCGGGAGCTCCCTCGTTTCCCCGTTCAGGGTGAGGACCACGTCAGATCCCGAAGCGCGACGGCTCGAAGTCCGACATCCGGCTCAAACCCTCTCCCTTTGCCAGCAGATGGGCTATCGCATCGGCAGTCACCGGCGCCAGGAGAATCCCGTTCCGGTAGTGGCCGGTGGCCAGCACAAGTCCGGGGATCGAGGTCGATCCGATCAGCGGTGCGTTGTCGCGGGAGCCGGGGCGCAGGCCGACCGACACCTCCGCCAGTTCCATCTCCCGGATGCCGGGCACGACCTCATCGGCTGCCTGCAGCAGCTCCAAAACCGCTCCGGCGGTGGGCGCCGAGTCGAATCCCAGCTCCTCTACCGTCGCCCCCACCACTGTTTCTCCGCCCCGGCGAGGCACCAGGTAGACCTCCTCCGTTCTGATGGTGTGGCTGATCAGCGGAGCCGAGGACCTGGGCACCAGGCGCAGGATTTGCCCTTTGACCGGCCTGATCGCCTTACCGAGGCCCCCGGGCACCCCTCTGATCGATGGCGACCAGCACCCGGCGGCGAGAACGACGGCTCCCGCGGCGTAGGATCCCCCCCCGGAAAGGACGACCGCGGGCCCCTCACTTACATCGATCTCCACCACCTCGCCCTGCCGGAAATCTCCCCCTGCGGCTATGAACGCCACCGTCAGGGCCTGCAGCACCATTCGAGGGTCCACCGCAGTATCGCCCGTCGCCCGCACCCCCGAGCGGACGCCCGGGTGGAGTGCCGGCTCGAGGCGTTTGAGCTCGGCGGGGCCCAGCCACTGGACCTCGAGCCCCAGTTCCCCCTGGTACTGGTAGAGCCGCCGAAGGGCCTCTGCCTGGTCGCGGTCGACGGCAACGTGAAGGGTGCCCGGGTGAGCACCCAGCAGGTCGATGCCGGAGATCTCGGCCAGCTCTGCCGCGAATCCGGGCCAGAGGCCCGCACTCTCGATGTTGAGACGGAGAAGGGCTTCCTCGCCGAAGTTGGCCTCGGTAACCGGGGCGAGCATCCCCGCCGCCACCCAGGAGGCGCCCTGCGGCCTTTGATCGCGGTCGAGGACCAGGACGCTCATTCCCAGCCGGGCTGCCTTCCATCCGATGCTGAGGCCGATGATGCCGCCTCCGACAACAATGGCGTCGTATTGGTGGGGAGAATCTCTAGACTCGCCCATACTCCCGCAGGTAGGCGACGGTGTAGCCGATGATCTCTTTGTAGTCCTTCAGCCAGATGTGCTCGTTGGGTGCGTGCAGGTTCGAGTCGGGCCTGCCGACTCCCGGGGGGGAGCAGATGGGAATCGCGAGGCCCTGCGCTATGGGGAACATCGGCCCCGTAGCCCACATGTAGGGATAAATCGTCATCGGTTTGGGGAACCAGCGCATGGCCGCGGCTTCGGCGGCTTTTCCCAACGTCGAGTCGAGGGGCGACCGCGATGGGTTCTCGTGGCTGAGGACTCTGACCTCGATGTGCCCGAAGCCGTGGCGCTTTAGATGAGCCCGGACCAGGCCCGGGACCAGCCTGAAGTCCACCTTCGCCATCGCCTCCGCCGGAAGGACGGTTTTTTGGCCTCCGGGAACCGTGTAGCCGGTTTCGAAGCCTGCGATGTTGGCGGTGGGCGAGTACAGAAGCGCCCGTTTGAGCTCGGGGCCGTGAAGTCCCTGCGCGAACTCGGTGGTTCCGAGTCTTTCCAGCTGGGCCTTCTCATTGAAGGGAATTGAGTCGATCAGCTGCTGCTCTCGCGGCCCCGGCGCCACTATTCGATCGTGAAAGCCGTCGATGCAGACGTTGCCCACCTCGTCCTTGAAGGAGGCGACCGCTCGAAGCACGTCCCAGGGCGCCGAGGGAGCGTAGACCGCTACTGAGGAGTGCTGGTCGCCGGAGAGCCGTTTGCAGTGCAGCTCGATGTAGAGCAGGCCTTTGCAGCCGAAGTACATTTCGGGGTGTCCGTCCAGGTCGAACCAGCCGCCCTCCCACACGCAGTCGTCGGCCTTGAGCTGCTCGGAGAACTCCTGGCAAATCCGCTCGAAGTGGATGCTGCCGGACTCCTCCTCGCCTTCGATGAAGAACTTGAGGTTGAAGGGAAGGTCTCCGTAAAGATCCTGGTAGACCTCCAAAGCCGAAAGGCGGGCCATCAGATCGCCCTTGTTGTCGGCGGCGCCTCGGGCGAATATCTTGCCGTCTCTCACATCGGGCTGGAAGGGGGGAGTGATCCAGAGGTTGAGCGGGTCGACCGGCTGGACGTCGTAATGGTCGTAGATCATCAGGGTCCGCGGGCCGGTGCCCGGGATCTCACCCAGGAGAGCTTCCGGCGAGCCCGGCACGGAGAGGCGGCTCACCGATGCCCCGAGCTCTTTGAGGCGGCTCTCCAGCCAGTCGGTCATATCTGCCAGGCCCAGGCCCTCGGTCGACACGCTGGGAATGGCGCACACCTGCATCAGGTGATCGAGGTACCTGGGGTAGCCTGCCTCAACCTGCTCGCGGATCCGGTCGAATTCGTTCACCAGTTGATCCTAGTGTGCGCTTTGGGAAATAGCATGAGCCGCAGGAATGCACGAGATTTCCCCAAAGGTGGGGCAAACAAGGCTTGACGATCGCCGGCAGGGGGGATGATTTGTGCAGGTCGGTCAAATCACCAGATTGGGGGGGCGCTTATGGGAATCTTCAAGCGCAGGATCGGGTTGGTTGGGTTGGTGGCGTTGCTGGCGCTGGCCGGGTGTGGGGGAGGCGACGCCGGCAGTGCCGATGAGACGTCCGGCGGAGAGTCGACCGAGGTTGCCGTCAGCGCGATCGACTTCGAGTTCTCGCCGGCAGAGTTGAAGGTTCCTGCCGGAGAGGTGACGGTCAACTTCACCAACGAAGGCACCGTCGCTCACACCTTCACCCTCGAGGAGGACCCCAGCGTCGACACCGGCAGCGTTCAGCCTGGGGAATCAACCTCGATCACCTTCACCGTCCCAGACGAGGAAGCCGACTTCATCTGCACCATCCACTACGAATCGAGGGATATGGAGGGCCATATCGGACCGGAGTAGTGGAGCGGGCGACGAGAATCGAACTCGCACCACCAGCTTGGAAGGCTGGAGCTCTACCATTGAGCTACGCCCGCGAGTCTGCCTAGTCTACCTGTGACGGGAGGCGTCGAGAGAGGGGATCAGCCATGGCTAATGGGAACCTGAGCAAGGGGTCCACAGGGCCTGAGGTTCGCGTTCTGCAACGATCGCTGGCGGCTGCCGGGTTGGATCCGGGTCCCGACGACGGGGTCTTTGGGTCAGGACCGAGAGGGCCGCCAAGGCCTTCCAGGCGCTGCGAGGCCTGGCGACCGACGGCGTGGCGGGGCCCCAAACTCGGGGCGCCCTGCGATCGCTCCCGATTCCGCTCATCTCGGTGCGCCAGCCCCGTCCGTGGGACGTGGTTGGGGATCCGATTTTGGTGGCCGGCCTCGCAACCGCGTTCGAGGCGACCCTGCAGGTGCGGGTGCGAGACGCCAACGGCAATGTCTTCTTCGAGAGGTCCTTGGGAGCGTGTCCCCCGACTGAACCAGGTACGGCTGGAAAACACCGTAGGGGTCGACGATCGCTCGCCCGAAGACGACCGGAATGGTGGTCTTGTTGATCTCGCTCCCGTCTGCCGCCGAGAACTCGAATACCTCGACCGCTCCCCTGGGTGGTGGGAGGCACGCCGGTCGCCACATCGAATTGGATCTCGCTGATGCCATCGCCGCGGCCGATGGTCCGGGCGCTGGCCGAGCAGTTCTACGGGGACCCCGAACCTCTCGGGAAGGATCTTCGACGCAAATCCGCATCTGCTGACCGATCCCAATCCAATAGTTGCCGGTCAGGTTCTTCGGATCCCTCTTTCATAGCCGGGAGATCGGCCGGGCCGCGCTTTTTCAGCCGCCCCCTGGATTGGTCGGGATGGCCGGATTCGAACCGGCGGCCTCGGCGTCCCAAACGCCGCGCGCTAACCAAGCTGCGCTACATCCCGTAAGAATTCAGTCTAGACCCAGGCCGGAACCGACAGTGGTTCTGGTGGCCGATACCTCTTTTCTTCGATGCCGGCTTGGGCATAAGCTGAAACCCTTCAGGGTCAGGTACCTTTCGGGGAGGAGCGTGCGCGCATGAATAGCGAGGAAAGCAGCAGTTGGCGGAGAAACTCATCAGGCACGGGTGGAGCAGAGGCCGCAGAAGCTGAGGCGGGGGCCCCTGCTAAGTACCGTTTTATCGCCGGAAGAACAATGCGGCGCCATGCGCCGGCCGCGACAGTTCCGGCTGCAGAAGTTCCGGCTGCAGAAGCTCCGGCTGCAGAAGTTCCCACTGCTCCGGCCCCGTCCGCGCCGGCCGAGGATGAGCCGGCAGAAGCTCCGGAACCCGCTCCGGCGACCTACCGTTTTACCGTCGGAAGGCCCATGCGGCGATTGGGGACCTAAACTGGTCTAAGCTGCAGCGCTCGTAGCTCAACTGGATAGAGCAGACGGCTTCTACCCGTCAGGTTGGGGGTTCAAGTCCTCCCGGGCGCACTTTGGTTTTTCTGCTCAGCTTGACGGAAAGCGCTCAACGCGTCGCCCCCGCCCTGGCAACCGCGAAACCGCGGTCCTGAGCGATCCGTTCGAACTCGCGGCAGTCGTTGATGGCGGCTGCGCCCATGTCGTTGTTGAAGTAGGCAAAAACGTCCTCCGACCGGTCGAATGTCTGCTGGAGGGTGTAGATCCAGTGCTCCAGCCTTCCCTTCGAGTACCGCCACCACTCGGAGTCTCCATTGTGAAACCGCACATATCCCCACGAGGCGGACTTCCACAGGGGTCCTAGGGTGTTGCCGTCGCGATCCACCAGGCAGTTGGCGGCGTCGAATCGTTCGAGGATGCTCCTGACCTCGGGAGTGAACCAGCTGTCGTGCCGGAACTCAACGGCAACTTTTGTTTGGGACGGGAAAGCGGCAAGAGTCTGCTCCAGCCGCTCCGGGACTGCCTCAAAATTCGGCGGAAGCTGCAGCAGGATCGGGCCCAACTTGTGTTCGAGGCCCTCAGCCGCGTTCAGGAGCTTGCGAACCGCAGGCTCCGGGTCCAGAAGGCGCTTGTTGTGGGTCAGAAACCTGCTTGCCTTCACTGTGATCACGAAGTCGTCGGGGGTGGCATTCCTCCAGGACTCGAAAGTCCTGCGCTCCGGAAGGCGGTAGAAGGTGTTGTTAACCTCCACCGTGGGGAAACGTTCCGCGAAGTAAGGCAGCCATTTGGTGCTGGGAAGATCCTCCGGGTAGAAGGGTCCTTTCCAGTGGCGGTACTGCCAACCCGAGGTGCCTGCGTAAAGTGCCATTTCGTCGCGATCGTCCGTCCGAAGTCTTTTTAGGCGCCTTCCTACCCAGTCGCCGCTTCCCAAAACCACAGTTTGAGGCGCCGAATCGACTCCCGGTACCCGGACAGCAGCACTCTCCTTCGAATGACCGAATGACGCCCCCTTCCAGAAGCCGGCGTCGCCGAACCCTCGAACGGAAAATTTGATGTGATCGATGCTCCGGCGTGCGAGAATCAGTGCCTTCTAAAACTCGCCCTAGGAGCGGTGCGTGGAGCTGCTGCAGGTCCAGGAATCCTCCGAGCCTCGAGAATTCAGGCTTGTGGGTGAGCTCGATCTTTCCACCGTCGAGACTCTCCTAGTGGTCGAGAGGTTGCACTCGAGCGGCGACGTGAAACTCGACCTTACGGAGCTGAGATTCCTCGATGCAGCAGGCCTGGAGTCTTTGAGCCGGATCGCCCGACAAATCACCGGCTATCTCGTCCTGCAGAACCCCCGGCTCTCAATCGAGAAGCTGATCAGGAGAATGGCAGCACGCGACCGGCTGGAGAACCTCGTCCTACGCAGCGCGGGCCCAATCGGCGAAGGCCCGGCGATCGAGGCCCTCCCGGAGGATCTCTCTAAAACTCTCGTGACGGCGCACTCGCCGGAGTCGCTGTGCCGGTGGCTGGTGGCAGCAGTCTGCAGGGACATACCGCGTGCCGACTTCGTCGGGATCACTCTGTGGCAGGACGGCCATCCGGACATCCCGGCGTTCAGCCACCAGGTCGCCGCCGACCTGGAGGGTGTGCAAATAAAGTCGGGGGAGGGTCCCGGTCTTGACGCCGTTCGAGACGTTGAGGTCACGCAGTCGCGATCGCTGATACAGGAGCGCAGGTGGCGCGAGTTCAGCAACTACGCCCTCTATGGGGGCGTGGTCTGTGTCGTTGCGATTCCGCTGATGGTGGAAGGGGAGGTGTTGGGAGCTCTGAGCCTCTACTGCCAGAAGGAGGACGCGTTTGAAGATCGGAGCATTGAGAACGCCGCCGATCTTGCCGGCCAGGCCGCCGTAGCCATCGCCAATGCCCTTCACTACTGGAACGCCAAAGAGCTGATACGCCAGCTGCAGGAGGCACTGGAGTCGCGCGCAGTAATCGATCAGGCGAAGGGGATTCTGATGGCTCGCGAGGGAATATCGGCGGACGAAGCTTTCCGAACTCTGCGCAAAGCGTCGCAAAGGGGAAACATGAAGGTTAGAGAGCTCGCTCAACGAGTGCTGGACGGCGTCGTTCAGCCCCCCTCCGCCAAGGCGGAACCGGTGGCCGGTTAGCCCAAGCGGGTCAAGAGCCCTGACTCCGGCCGGCTTGGGCTGCGACTTCCGCGGGTTTCACCTGATGTATCCATGGCTCGTGCGAACCTGAGATTGGTTTGCGCGCAGTCGGGGAGGGGTAGTAGAGGGTAGGCCCCCTTTCCGGGTCAAATTTTGTTCGCCCCTCGATGAAGGAGGCTTCCCGTGGCTCAAATCATCAAAGAAGTGATGACCACCGACCCGATCACACTCTCCACTACCGCATCGGTCGAGGAGGCGGCTCAGTTGATGAAGTCCCACGATATCGGAGACGTCGTGGTGGTCAACCGGAACCGCAAGCTGATTGGGATACTCACCGATCGGGACATCGTGATTCGTGTTGTGGCCGAAAGCGCGGACCCCAAGGCCGTGAAGGTCGAGGAGATCGCCACCAAGGAGGTCAACACCGTCGCTCCCGATACCCTGGTTTCCGACGTGGTGGCACTGATGAGCCAGGAGGCAATAAGAAGGCTGCCGGTGGTCGAGAATGGCAAACTGGTGGGCATTGTAAGTCTGGGAGATCTTGCGGTTGAACGCGACCCCACCTCTGCACTGGCCGCGATCAGCGCCGCCCCACCGGATCATGAGTACGGAGCCGCTCCCTCCTCGAACGGCAGGAAGGCCGCCGGCGAGCTGGGCAAGGCACTCCCGGCGGTGGCCATCGGCGCATCGCTCGCTTTTGCCATGAACCAGGTTAGGGGACGCTCCCGCCGCAAGACGGTCGCCATTGCTGCCAAAAAGCTCCGCCGCGCCGGCAAGAAGCTCCGCAAGTCCGGGGACAAGGCAGGCGCGGAAGTCGCCAGCCGCGCCGCCGATTATGTGACCAAGGCGTCCAAGGAGATTCGAAAGGGCGGCAAGAAGCTGAGCGAGGAGAGCTCCAAGCAGCTCGAGAGCAAAATCAAGGACCTGAAGCGCATGAAGCTGGACCAAAAGCTCGACGACAAGATCTCGGGCATGAAGCGC
Source organism: Actinomycetota bacterium (assembly GCA_040905645.1). GTDB lineage: Bacteria > Actinomycetota > CADDZG01 > JAHWKV01 > JAHWKV01 > JBBDRH01. The sequence continues at coordinate 1,740 of JBBDRH010000013.1, read as the reverse complement.
AAGCTCGAAGACGCTAAATCCCGCTAGAGACTCCGACACCCCGGGCGCTTTTCGGGCTTGGGGGGGAGGTGGCGGTGACCAACGGCGAGCTCGCGGAGCTCTTCGCCCTATCGGCTGAAAAGTCCACAGGAAACCTTCAAAAGGCACTGCGGCGCGCCTCCCGCATGGCCCTGACCTGGGAGCGTGAGGCGGCGGATCTGGCAGAGACAACAGAGCTGGCTGCGCTCGAAGGGGTGGGGCCTCATCTGGAACGGCTGATCACTCAGTGGCTGGAGGAGGACCTGCCGGTTCCCAGTCCCGATCCGCTGAGGTCGGGGTTTCTGACCCACACCGAGGTGCGGCGCATCCTCTCGGCTCGTCCCGGCCTTGCGGTGCAGGGCGATTTGCAGAGCCACACGACCTACAGCGACGGCGGCATGAGCGTGTCCGAGCTGGCGGCCCAGGCTGAGGCTCAGGGATTCAGGTATCAAGCGGTCACCGATCACTCCAAGGGCCTGAAGATCGCCGGCGGGATGGACGAGGAGGAGCTGGCCCGCCAGGGCCACGAGATAGATGAGGTGAACGAGCGTTACGCCGATTCCGGCTTCCGGCTGCTCAAGTCTCTGGAGATGAACCTGTCGGTGACGGGTGAGGGAGACATGGAGCCAGACTCATTGAAGGGCCTCGACCTCGTCCTCGGCTCTTTTCATTCCAAGCTGAGGATCAAGGAGGATCAGACCGATAGGTACCGGGCTGCGCTCGCCAACCCCCATATTCACGTCCTGGGCCACCCGCAGGGCCGCATGTACAACTTCCGGGCGGGGCTGACCGCAGACTGGCCCCGAGTGTTCGCCGAGGCCACGCGGCTGGGCAAGGCGGTCGAGGTAGACGCGTTCCCAGACCGGCAGGATCTGAGGGTCGATCTCCTGCGCATCGCAGTGGACGAAGGCGCCACCATCTCGATCGGAAGCGATACCCACTGGCCGGGCCAGCTGAGGTTCGTCGACTTCGGGCTGGCCGCCGCAATCGAGGCAGGCGTCCCGGAGGACAAGATTCTCAACCTCATGGACGCGGAGTCCCTCCTGGCCTGGGTGGAACAGCTCAGGGACCTTCATGACTACGCATCCCCGTGAGTTTCGAGCGCCCGGTCGAGGGAAAGATCTCACCTCGGCCGCAATTCGCCCGCCCGGCCGCAATAGGAGGAATCCATGGAGCTCGGCTACGCCATATCGAGTGAGGAGCACGGTCCGACTCAGCTAGTGGACTTTGCAGTCCGCGCGGAAGAGTCGGGCTTCAGCTTTGCATTGGTATCGGACCACTACCACCCGTGGTTGGACGTTCAGGGCCACAGCCCGTTCGTCTGGTCGGTCATCGGCGCCATTGCCCGCTCGACGGAGAGGCTGCGGCTGGGCACCGGCGTAACCTGCCCGACGATAAGAATTCATCCGGCGATCGTCGCTCAAGCTGCGGCTACCTCGGCCTCGATGATGCCCGGCCGGTTCTTCCTGGGGGTAGGTTCCGGGGAGAACCTGAACGAGCACATCACCGGAGCCAGGTGGCCCGACGCCGATGTGCGCCTGGAGATGCTCGAGGAGGCGGTGGCGGTAATGAGGCTTCTCTGGAAGGGTGGCTCGCAGAGTCATCGTGGGAGGCACTACACCGTGGAGAATGCCCGGGTCTACTCGCTTCCTGAAGAAACCGTTCAGGTCTACGTCGCGGCCGGGGGCCGCAAGTCCGGCGAGCTGGCCGGCCGGATCGGCG
>JBBDRH010000012.1:0-2193 GCA_040905645.1 Actinomycetota bacterium | reverse complement strand
ACGGCCGGCCAGGGCTGGGGCATCGACGAGAGCCGCGGCGGCATGGCGACCTACGCGACCATGCTGCGGCACAACCCGGACTTCTTCATTCACTCCGGGGACACGATCTACGCCGACAATCCGATCGCGGCGGAAATAGTATTGCCGGACGGCGGCGTCTGGAAAAGCCTCATTGCCGAGGGGGTCGACAAGGTTGCCGAGTCGCTGGACGAGTTCCGCGGCCGGTACAAATACAACATGCTCGACGCCAACGTCGGTGCCATGAACCTCGAGGTTCCAACTTTTTTCCAATGGGACGACCACGAGGTCGTGAACAACTGGTCGGCATCGACGGACCTGACGACCGACGACCGCTACAAGGAAAAGTCGATCAGCCTGCTCGCGGCCAGGGCCAGGCGTGCGTTACACGAGATGACGCCGATTCGCATCGCGCCCGCCGAGCCCGGGCGGGTGTTCCGCAAGATCGCCTACGGGCCCCTGCTCGACGTCTTCTTCATCGATCTGAGGAGCTACCGCGGCGCCAACGGCACCAACCTCGAAGCGACGCTGACGCCGGAGAGCCGCATGCTGGGCGAGGCTCAGGTCCGCTGGCTCAAACGGGAACTGGCGAACTCCACTGCAACCTGGAAAATCATCGCCTCGGGCAAGCCGATCGGTGTGGTCCTGTGGGACAATGTTGAGGAGAAGACGGTGGAAGCCATCGCCAACAGCGACGACGGCGACGCCAAGGGCCGCGAACTGGAGATCGCAGACCTCTTGCGGTTCATGAAGCATGCCGGGATCGGCAACGTCGTGTGGCTCACGGCCGAGATGCACTACACGGCGGCGCACTATTACGATCCGAACAAGGCGCGCTTTCAGGACTTCGAACCATTCTGGGAATTCGTCTCCGGGCCGCTTCACGCCGTCACCTTCGGCCAAGGCGAACTCGACGAAACCTTCGGCCCGGAAGTGAAGTTCGTGAAGGCTCGGACGGAGGGTCAGGACCAAAACCTGTCCTTTTCGGACGGTCTCCCTCTCCAGTTCTTCGGGGCGGTCGAGATCGACGGCCGGACAGAAGTCATGACCGTTCGCCTCATGGACCGCGACAATACGGAGCTCTTCCGCCAGAGCCTGGAGCCGAAGCGCCTCGGTTGACTACGGCCTCAGCTACCCCCTGTGGGATAACGAGTTGCCCTTGCCGCCCTGGGCGAAGCTGAAGCGCCTCCAGGAGATTGGTGCACCGGAGAGGATTCGAACCTCTGACCCCCAGATTCGTAGTCTGCGGTACGGGAGTAACGCTGCCTATCCCTCGCTACCTGCCGCAGCCCGACGAGTCTAGATGGGATATAGATTTCCCCCGTGCCCGCTACCTCAGCATAGCTTTACATAACGCCCCATATCATCTAAGGTAGCTACCTCACAGAGCCACTAAGGTAGCACGGAGGGTGCCATGGCTACGAAGCGTCTCACCGCCGCGATGGTCGAGCGGATCAGCCCGCCAGCGAAGGGCCAGGCCGAATATTGGGATCGAAGCCTGCCAGGGTTCGGGCTCCGGGTGTCCTACAAGGGCCGCAAGGCGTGGGTGGTGCTGACCCGGCTGCATGGGAAGCTCATCCGGGTCACCATCGGCGAGTGGCCCTCGATGACCCTGGCAAAGGCGCATGAAGCGGCAGCCGAGACTAAGCGGCAGGCCAAGGCCGGCATCGATCCGCGCGAGCAGAGGCAGCAAGAGCAGACCGAGGCAGCCGATGCCCGTAAGCTCACATTCGCGATCATGGCCGACCAGTTCCTCGATCGCTACGCGCGGCCGAAGCTCCGCGCCCGCACCGTGGAGGAGTACACGAGGACGCTCAAGGGCGAACGTACCCGCGCCTGGATGGCAAAACCGATCGCCAGCATTAGCCGCCGGGATGTGATGTCCCTGCTTGACGACCTTGAGGCTGAGGGCAAGCACCCCACAGCCAAGCTGACACTGGCGTATTTGCGGAAGTTCTTTGGATGGTGCGCCGAGCGAGACGCAATCTCGGAAGTCCCAACTTATCGAATTCGGCTGAACGGCACGGTCAAGCCACGCGAGCGAGTCCTTAGCCTCGATGAGCTGCGGCAGGTATGGAGGGCTGCCGGTGCGGTAGGAGGCGCTGGCGGCGCTTTGGTCAAGATGCTCATGCTCACCGGACAGCGCCGGCACGAGACGAGCATGATGCGCTGGTG
>JBBDRH010000011.1:0-2198 GCA_040905645.1 Actinomycetota bacterium | reverse complement strand
TAATCCGATCCGTCGTATTTCAGCTCCACCATCATTACCCCAGACCAATTGAGCTGACGCGCGATGCTGGACGCGGCCTGCAGGAGAGCGGGCGAAACCGGAGCCGTCCGCCGATAGCTGCTGCCGCCACCATGCCGTGGCTCGTGCACCCGCACGTTGACTCCGGCGGCGCAGAGGGCGCCTCCATACGCGCACAGGTTCAGCCCCACCCCGTGCCCGGCCACTGGCTCCTGGACGAGTACCGGGATTCGGGTGGCCGTGTCCCGCAACTTGGCCGCCAGCTCCTGCGGCGTCCGAACCCGCCGGACCTTGAACGTGTGAAGGTAGTCGTCGGCGATATGGGCGGAATAGATGGGTTTAACGTACGCCGGAAAGGTGATTGGCCCACCGAAGGCAACTGATTCGACGCGTACGCCTGGCGGCGAGAGCAAGCCAGCCTCCGCCGCGATTTCCAGGGCCCGCGCTTTGTCTCGAGCTACCCGATAAGCCTCTACCGAAGGCCCCAGCACCACCGTGTGCCTAGCCACCTCCGCATGGCGGTGGTAGACCAATTCGTTGGCAGCATCGTTCGTCGGCAGCAGATAGGAGAAGTGGCGCCGCTCGAGCAAACCCAACAGACGGTCGACGTAATCTCCAACCCCTGCGGTGGGATTTCCTAGATAGTGGACCTTGCGGCAGCACCGGGAGGCCTCCACCGCCGATCGGACGGTCGAAAACTTCAGCAGCTCGACTTCGTAGCCGAGCCGCCCGGCCGAGCGGCACGCCGAGAGGGCTGCGCGATCGTTCGCGCCGACCAGCAGCAGCCGTTTCTCCCTAGGGACCGAGTATCCCGCCGATCCGTGGCCGTACCCGTGCGCGGTCCCATCCACGTCCACCGGATCGGGTCCATGCCTCAAGCCCTCACCGGCCTGCGCCACTGCACTCAAAGTCTCTGACGCTCCCGGGCCACATGCGCCGGCCGAGCCTCCATCGGGACCACCCAAGTCACCCTCCGAATCCCTGTCCGAACCAGCGTAGAAGTCGGCATACGCTGCCGCAACCGAGCGCAAATCAAAACGCTGTTTTACATAGACTCGACTGCGCCTCCCCATCCCGGCCCTCTTCGACTCATCCTTCACCACGTCCACGATCCTATCCGCCAGGGCCTCCGGATTCCTCGGTGGGACCAAGTAGCCGTTCCACCCATCCACCACGACTTCGCGACACCCTGGCATGTCTGACGTTATCAGCGGAAGCCCCGCGAGTCCCCCCTCTAGCAGCACTCGGGGAACCCCCTCCCGGTAATAGCTCGGCAGAACCAGCAGGTCGCTCAGTGCCAGCACCGTCGGAATGTCGGCCCGGTAACCGGCGTACCGAACCACATCCCCGTAGGACCGCACGCCCGCCTCCGTGATCCGCTCCGATCCCGCACCCATTATCGGCCCCACAAGGAGCAATTGTGCACTATTGCCCTTACTCGCCAAGATCCGACCTGCCTCGAGAAACTCCCACACCCCCTTCTCCGGGACGATTCGCGACACCATTGTCACCACCGTCCCCTGGCCCAACCCGAGCTCCTCCCGGGCTGCACGCACCTGCTCCACCGCCGGCCACGCCGCTCGAAAAGCCTCCACGTCGATCCCCGAGCTTAGGATGAGGCCTTGTTTCGACTTCTGCACCAATCCACTCTGCAGAAAGTAGTCTTGATCGCTCGGGTTCTGGAAGATTGTCCAATCAGAGAGACGCGAGGCGAAGCGCTGGGCCAATCGATACATGGAGCGCACCAACTTCAGTTTGTACGAGTCGGACGCGAAGAGGTGCCCTAGTCCGGTGACGGTGCGGACGACGACGGGAACACGGGCCAACCGAGCGGCGGGGGGGGACAAGAGTGCTGGCTTGGTGCTTAGGGCGTGGACCACGTCGGGCCGTGCTTGGCGGCAGATCCGCGTAAGCTGAGCGAGGGCTCGGAGATCGTGCGCAATACTGTATCCGGAATGGAAGGAGTACCTCCAGAATTCGATGTTCCGTTCATGGAAGAGGTTTGCTTCACAGTCGCCAGCGATGGCGACCTGCCATCCTCTGTCGCGCAGGACCTCCGCAAGGGGAATGCGGAGATATGCATCGTTGCTTCCGATGATAAGAATCTTCATTCGAGCTGCGTCAACCTGGCTTATTCATCGGCTGAGTAGAAGTTTGGCAATCGAGGTTGCCGCGGCTGT
>JBBDRH010000010.1:0-13492 GCA_040905645.1 Actinomycetota bacterium | reverse complement strand
CGGCCGGGGGTCCTGCACGGGGCTCGCTCCTATCTGCTGCAGGACTCCGACGGGCAGATTCTGCCCGCCCACTCCATCGCCCCCGGCTTGGACTACCCGGGGGTCGGGCCGGAGCACTCGTTCCTGAAGGACACCGGGAGGGTGGTCTACCTGAGCGCACGGGACTCCGAGGCGGTCGATGCGTTCCGCCTTCTGGCGACCTCGGAAGGGATCCTGCCGGCGCTGGAGTCGTCGCACGCGGTGGCGCGGGCCCTGGACCTCGCCCGTGAGCTCGGTAAGGACAAGGACGTGCTGGTGTGCCTGTCGGGCCGGGGTGACAAGGACGTGGACATCGTCGCGAAAGCCCTCGATCTTTGAGCGACGATGCCCTCGGATCGCAGCTGCGGGAGAAGCTTGCGGGCGGCAGGAAGCTCCTGGTTCCGTACCTAACCTGCGGGCTTCCATCGCCGGAAGGTTTCGTCAGGCTTTATCAGATGCTCGCGCCCCATGCGGACGCCATCGAGGTGGGCATTCCGTTCTCCGATCCGGTCATGGACGGACCGGTGATCCAGAGGTCGTCGGTGCGGGCTCTGGAGCTGGGGATGACGGTCGATGGGTGTCTGGGCCTGGTAAAGGAGGCGGTGTCCGGCTGTGCGACGCCGGCGGTGATCATGACCTACTTCAACCCGGTCCACTCCTACGGCCTGGCGAGGTTCGCCGCAGCGGCGGCCTCCGCCGGAGTCTCGGGCCTGATCGTCCCGGACCTTCCCTACGAGGAGTGCGCCGAGCTCGACGAAGCTCTGTTGAAAGAAGGCGTAGCCCTGATCCAGCTGGTGGCCCCGACCACTCCCGAAGAGCGCGCCTCGATGCTGGCGGCCGCATCTCGGGGATGGATTTACGCGGTGTCGAGGATGGGCGTGACCGGCGAGCGCGACTCGCTGGCGAGCTCTGCGGCCGAGGTGGTTGGGCGAGTCAAGCCGCACACCGATCTCCCGGTGCTCCTGGGGGTCGGGATCTCGAGCCCCGAGCTGGCAAGCCGGGCGGTGGAGGTAGCCGACGGCGTGATCGTCGGGGCCGCGGTGGTCGGAAGGGTGCTGGAGGGGGACCTCGAGGGGGCGGTGGGCCTGATCAAAAAGATGCGCGAGGCGATCGGCCAGGCGTAAGACTGTCGCCCCCAGCCGCTACCGTTGGTCTTACGTCTGGCGGATGGATCCGGTGCTGAGATGAGGTCGAGGGCCGAGTTCGAAGCGGTCGCGGCCCTCCTCGCGGAAGGGCGCAATGACTACGAGATCGCCCGGACGACGGGGATTCCGCGAGGCACGGTCCGCACCTGGAGAATTTCGCCCAACCGGGGCCCTTGCTCGGACAAGGCTCGGTCCACCACTGCCCCATTTGCGGCGATGGGGCCTTGGACCAGGCGTCTTACGCATATCTTCTCGGGCTGTATCTCGGTGACGGTTGTATCAACCAGGCCAAGAAGAACGTTTTCACGTTGCGAATAACGCTGGACCTCAAATACCCGGGCATCATCGAGGAATGCATGGCGGCCATCGGTGCAGTTCGAGGGGCGGCCGCCGGAAAGGTCCTCCGGGAGGGTTGCTTCGACGTCTACTCGTATTGGAAGCACTGGCCGTTTCTGTTCCCCCAGCACGGCGCCGGACCGAAGCACGCTCGGCGAATTGAGCTTGAGGACTGGCAGCTCAACTCAACCAGAGCCTACTTGGCCCTCTTCCTTAGGGGGCTGATTCATTCCGACGGATGCCGGGGACTTAACACTGTCACCAACAGAAAGGGAAGCCGATATTCCTATCCCAGATACATGTTCACCAACTATTCGACCGACATCAGGGGAATCTTCTGCGCCGCTTGCGACGACTACGGTGTGCGATGGCGGCAGATGAACTGGAAGACGATTTCGATCGCTCGCAGGCCGGAAGTAGCGAAGTTAGACCTCGTGATCGGGCCCAAGCGACGACCAAAAGCTAGAATCAAAGTCAGCGCCGGCGTATCCCAACTGGCTGAGGAGATGGTCTCAAACACCATTGGGCGTAAGCCCGTGCGGGTTCGAGTCCCGCCGCCGGCACGAAAAATGCAGCCAACACCTGGACTCCCGTTACTCTGAAACTGGAATGGAAGCCTCCTTCGGACTCCTGATCCGCCTGGTTTTCGGAACGATGTTCCTCGCCGCGGGCGCCTCGAAGCTCTCGGACCTGGGGGAATTCGCAGAGGCGATCAAGCACTACCAGCTCATTCCCGGCGCGACCGCGGGCGCCGTGGCTCGTGGAGTCGCCGTGACCGAGGCGGCTCTGGGAACGGTCCTGCTGCTCGGCGCGGCGATCCCGGTCGCCGGGCTCCTTGGCTCCGCCCTCCTGGTGATCTTTGCGTTTGCGATGGCCATCAACCTGATCCGTGGCCGCCAGATCCCGTGCGGCTGCAAGCGAGAGTCGGAGCCAATTCAGATCAAGCACATCGTGCGGAACGCTGCGGGAGTCGCGGCGCTGATCGCTCTCACCAGGCTGCCCGTCCACCCCTGGTCGATTGACAGTCTGCTCTAGATCCGCAGCCTCGTCTGCTATCTTTCCCTTAAATGCAACCCCGGGCCCGCATCCTCATTGCCGAAGACGAAGCGATCATCCGCCTGGATCTGCGCGAGATGCTCGAGGAGGAGGGCTACGACGTGGTGGGGGAGGCCGGCGACGGAAAGACCGCCGTCCGGCTCGCAGAGGAGCTCCGCCCGGACCTCGCGATCCTGGACATCGTCATGCCCGGCATGGACGGGCTGGCCGCGGCGGCAGCCATCAACAAGGGCGAGTGGTCCGCAGTGCTCATCCTGACCGCTTTCAGCCAGCGTGACTTCGTCGAAAAAGCCACCAAGACCGGTGCGATGGCGTACCTCGTCAAACCCTTCGACAAACAGGACCTCATGCCGGCCGTAGAGCTTGCCATGGCCCGCTGGGCCGAGGTGCGCGCGCTGGCCGACGAGTCCAAGGATCTTTCCGAGAGGCTCGAGAGCCGAAAGCTCGTGGAGCGAGCCAAGGGGATCATCATGAAAGAGCACGGCCTGTCGGAGCAGGAGTCCTTCAGGTTCATCCAGAAGATTGCGATGGAGCAACGGGCTACCATGGCATCCGTTGCGGAAAAGCTGCTTGCGAAGATCGAGTAGGTTCGCGGCGCAGCTTTGTTGCGTGCTCCTGCTCGCGGGCTGCAGCTCGAACGAGGCGGCACCTGCGCCCGGCCGCGAGATCCTGGTTCTGGGTGTGGTGGGGATAGCCGACGACACCAACCCCAGCCTGACCGGCATGATTCGAGGAGTCGAGCTGGCGGTATCCCAGTACAACGGACACGCAGATTCCCGCTACGAGATCGAGCTGAAGCAGCTCGGGACCAAGGCGGCCCCCGGCGAGGCGGGAGCGACTGCAGGAGACATCACCAAGACCGAGCGTCTCATCGGCGTGATAGGCCCGTTCAACGAGCAGGATATCGCGGAGCTTGGCGCCGCCTTCGATGGAGCAGGGGTGCCCTTCCTGGTGCCGCCCCTCAGCGTCACCTCCATCCCCGAGCCCGGATGGAAGAGCTTCAGGCGACTGATCGCCAACGACCGCCAGGAAGGCGAGGTTCTTGCCGCGTACGCAACCGGGAAGGTGGCCGGGAACATAGTGATAGTGGCCGAGGACTCGGATCCCGGACAGAGCTTTGCCGCCGGGGCGAAGGAGGTTCTGGAGGCCGAAGGCCGGCCTCCCGCCCGCACCGAGTCCGTAAAAGCAAATCAGAGCTACGGAAACATGGCGGCCTCGCTCGTCGAGGGTGCTCCGGACGTGATCCTCTTCGGAGGGGGTGGGGAGACGTCCACGGCTCTGCTCGACGCACTGCGCAAGGCCGGCTTCAAAGGGCTGTACGTCGCCTCGCATCAGACTCGCGATATGCACCCCCAAGCGCTCGGCGGGGGAGTGATCAGCAGCTCGCCAAGCGCCGACTCCAGTGACCCCAGCGCTCGGAGCTTCGTACAGGATTACCGGGAGAAGTTCGACTCCTTCCCCGTTCCCTTCGCGCTCGAGGCCTACGAGGGGGCCTTCATGCTGCTCGAGGCGATCGAGGAGGTCGACGCCAAGCCCCGGGAGGTCACCCAGTTCCTCCAGCAGAACCCTGGCTTCCTGGGCGACTCCAAGAGCTACGAGTTCGATCCTGCCGGCGAGCTCCCCGAGGCCCCCGTCTGGATATACGAGTCTACCGACGGGTTTTGGAAGCTGGCGGGCCGGTCGGACCGGGTAGCCGCCGCCGGGTAGCTCCTACGGGTAGTTGTAGCTGAGGATCGAGGCCTCCGCAGTCCCCTGAGCTTCGGGGGGGAAGATGACGGCTGCGGTCCGCTCCTCATGTTTGGCGATCCTCACAAAGGCAACCTCTCGAGATTCTTCACCTATTTTCACCTCGACGACGACGTCCTCGGCTCCCGAGCCGCCCCGGTTGGTCAGCGTCACCAGGACCTCCGGCCCGCCTTCGACCAGCCGGCCGGTCCTCTGGACCGTTGTCTCGAGATCGGCCTGTTCGCCTGCGGTGTCGCCCGCATAGAGGAACAGCCCCACCAGGACTGCAGCGATCGAGGCGACGGAAACCAAGAGGAGGGCCCGCTCGAAGGGAGTCCTATCCCGCTTGAGGCTCTGCGGTTTGCGTTTGGTCTGTGTACGAGGGCTCATACGAGCAGCCTGCCCAGAGCAGCGCCCATCGACGCAGGGAATCCGAGGACCACAACCCGAGCCAGAGAAGGCCCGTCCGGACCCTGGAGGGCGCCGAAGGCAAGCAACATCAGGCCGGACATCAGGAGAGCAACCATATAGGACAGTGTCGTCTCGACCATGGGCGACTGGATGGGGTGAGCCGCTTTAGCACGCGTGCTCCTTCCGTGGAACTCGGCGTAGAAGACGATCAGATAGGACAAGACCAGCGCCAGAATCACCAGCAAGGCGAGCCGCCCCCAACCGATCTCCGCTGCCATCAGGACGGGCTCTTCCGTCGGTGCGATGTTGAGCGCCAGCAGCACCGCACCGGCGGCCGACGCGAGCAGGTCTCCCGGTACGCTGCTCAGATCTTCCGCTTCTTCGCCACCCTCTTCCGGCGCCATTGCATTCCCCAGTGCGAAGCCGAGGCTGAGAGGGACCGCGGCGATAGCGATGATTCCCAGGTTGGGCCCCCACCCGCTGTCCAGGGAAATGCGGTTGAGGATCGCCAGCAAAAGCGTCGCCAGGACGAAGGACAGACCGAAACCGATGATGGCGTCCTCCAGGGGACGGAAGGTCCTTCCGGAGTGGAACCCCACGAAGTTCGAAAGCGCATAGTTGAGCGTGAACGAGGCCACCAGCAACCCTAGTATCAGCTCCGGCGACAAATTCCCCCCGTGGAACCACACCTCCTGGGTGTAAATCAGGGGCACGCCGAGGATCACCGCGCCCGACACCCCCCTCATGGCGTCGTCCGGATCGGTGGGGTTGGCCTGATCGCCGGCCTTTGGTGTCACGCTCCATCTCCCGCTTGTTAACGGGAAGCTATCAGCCTGTGCATCAGACTGCCACAGTAGCCTTTCGCTGCTCCATCCGGCCCCCGAGGTCGTCGAGCTCCGACTTGTCGAACACCTGCCGGGCCTTGGAGAACATCTCGCCCTCTTCCTCCTCGATGTGGTGCTCGATGTTCTCCTTGATGACGGTGAACTTGGCGCCCCAGCGCTCGTCGTCGAAGGGAACCGTCTCGAGCTCACCTACCAGGGTGTCCACGGCGTGGTGCTCCTCATACCCTTCCAGAACGAGCTCCTTGGCCTTGGGGTGCTCCTTGAGGGCCGGATAAAAAATCTCCTCCTCGATGGTCTCGTGTACCTGGAGCTCGCGCTTGATCTTGGCGAACAGCTGCTCCCTGGTCTTCACGCCTCGCTCGGTGGTCGATTCCAGCTGGCCCATCATCTTCTTGAGTTCGGCGTGGTCCTTCTTCATAAGCTCCAGTGCGTTCATTGCTTCACTCCTCTCTCTGGTCGGATGCGGCGCACTAATACCCAGCTGGTGAAGTCCTCTAAACCGCGTTGTGCCCAGGCTTAACCATGCCCGCATGAGGGTATTCACACCGCGGCGGACCACAAGAAGGAGAAACAATTTGGAGCTTTCTAAGACGATAAGACGGTGGAGAACGGCGGCCGGGGAGTGGGACCACGCCGCTTTCCGGCGTTTCTCCTCCCTGCAGAGCACGGTGCTGGACGAGACGTTGGTTCCCCTGGGCCACGCCGCCGATAGCTCCCGGATGTGGATGGTGATCGCGGCAATCCTGGCAGTGGCCGGAGGACGGCGAAGCCGCCGGGCGGCTCTCCGGGGAGTCCTCTCAATAGCGGTCACATCGACTCTCACCAACGGGCCCCTCAAGATGCTTGCCCGCCGCAAGAGGCCGGTGGCTGAGCTGCTCAGGCATCGCTTCGGAAAGGAGCCGACCTCCTCCTCCTTCCCCTCCGGCCACACCGCCTCGGCGGCGGCCTTCGCCACCGGGGTCGGGTTGGAGTTGCCCGCCGCCGCCGCTCCGGTGGGTGCTCTCGCCGCCGCGGTCGGCGCCTCCAGGGTGTACGCAGGCGTCCACTACCCCAGCGATGTGGTGGCCGGCGCCACGGTGGGGACGATCGTGGCCCTCTGGCTGCGGCGATTCTGGCCGGTGGCCAGCCATGAGCCGGCTGAGGCCCGGCGTGCCCCCCTGAGCATCGAAGCCTCCGCCAGCAGGGATGGGGACGGGGTGGTGCTGGTAGTAAACCCGCACGCCGGGTCGGTCGTCTCCAAGAGCCCCGAGGACGAGCTCCGGGAAGCTCTCCCCAAAGCCGAGGTCATTGTGGCCGAGAGCTCGGACGAGTTCGAGCAGGCGCTCGCCAAGGCAGCCCACGCCAAGGTCATTGGCATCGCCGGCGGCGACGGCTCGGTGAACGCGGCCGCCAAGGTGGCCCTCGACAATGATCTGCCGCTCGCCGTTGTCCCTGCAGGTACGCTCAACCACCTTGCCCGGGATCTGGGGATCGATTCGGTGGAGGAGGCGATCGAAGCTTTGAAGGCGGGGACTGCCGCCGCGGTGGATGTGGGAACCATCGACGGCAAGTGTTTCCTCAACACGGCAAGCTTCGGAAGCTACGTGGAGCTGGTGGATGCACGCGAGAAGCTGGAACGCAAGATCGGAAAGTGGCCGGCAGTATTCGTCGCACTGGCGAGAGTTTTGAGGTCGTCCACTCCGATCGAGGTGGAGATCGACGGCCGCAAACGCAAGATCTGGATGATCTTCATCGGAAACTGCAGCTACCGCCCCGTCGGTTTTGCCCCGAGCTGGCGGGAGCGTCTCGACGATGGCCTGCTGGACGTCCGAACCGTTGACGGGAACCAGCCCTGGGCCCGGACCAGGCTGCTGTTCGCGGTGTTGAGCGGGACCTTGGGCAAATGCCGGGCTTACGAGCACAGCCTGGTCAAAGAGTTGAAAATACGGGCGCTCGATGGCAAGGGGATGCGTCTGGCCCGGGATGGGGAGACGTTCAAGGGGTCCCCGGAGTTCACGGTCGCAAAGCTGGACAAGCCTTTGCCCATCTACGTGCCGCTGGAGTAGGAGATGCTGCATCGGCTTGAGATTGCTTGCAGCGATCTGGAGGTTCGAGTCACATCGCCGTGGTCGGGCGGCAGAACCATATAACTCGATAGACCTTTGCCTATCCGGGTAACTCCTAGGTGAACGAAGCTTCTAATCGATTGGGATAGGATTCGTGTCATGCCTGACTACATATCCCCGTCGCAGCGCGTTCTCCTTGGCCCCGGACCGAGCGATGTGCCCCCGCGCGTGCTCAGCGCGCTCGCAGCTCCCACCATCGGCCACCTGGATCCCGAGTACCTCAGGATCATGGACGAGACCCGTCAGATGCTCCGCAGCGTGTTCTCGACCGACAATGCCATGACCATGGCCATCTCCGGGACCGGCTCGGCCGGCATGGAGACCTGCGTGGTCAACCTGATCGAGCAGGGTGACGAGATGATTGTCTGTGTCAACGGCGTGTTCGGCACCAGGATGCGGGATGTTGCCCAGCGGGCGGGCGCAACCGTGCACTCCATCGAGGCCGACTGGGGGAAGATCATCGAAGCCGATGCCGTCGCGGCCGCCCTCGCCGAGCACCCTGCCACCAAGGTGCTCGGGATCGTCCACGCCGAGACCTCCACCGGGGCGCATCAGCCGCTGGTCGAGATCTCGAGGCTCGTTCACGACGCCGGAGCCCTTCTGCTCGTCGATGCGGTCACCTCAATGGGCGGGGTGGAGCTGCTGGTCGACGAGTGGGAGATCGATGCCATTTACAGCGGCACGCAGAAGTGTCTTTCCTGCCCACCCGGTCTTTCACCGGTCTCCTTCTCCCAGCAAGCCCTCAACCTCATGGACAAGCGGGAGTCCAAGGTGCAGAGCTGGTACCTCGACATCGCGATGCTGCGCCAGTACTGGGGCGAGGAGCGCGTCTACCACCACACCGCTCCCATCAACATGACCTACGCCCTTCACGAAGCCCTTCGGCTCGTCCTCGAGGAGGGTTTGGAGCCGCGGATCGCCCGGCACGCGCTCAATCACCGGGCACTGCGCGCGGGTCTGAAGGAGATGGGAATCAGCTACGTCCCGGAGCACTCCCTGCCCACGCTCAACGCAGTTCACGTGCCCGACGGGGTAGATGATCTCCAGGTGCGTCAGGGACTCCTGAACGACTACGGGATCGAGATCGGCGCCGGCCTCGGGCCGTTCAAGGGCAAAGCGTGGAGAATCGGTCTCATGGGGCACTCGAGCACGAAACGCAATGTGATGCTGGTGCTCGTCGGGCTTGCGGCGCTTCTTTCGGAGCAGGGCGTTGCCGTGGGCGACCCAATCGGCGCCGCAGCAGGCGTCTTCCGGGGCCACTGATAGTGTCCCTTCAGGCATCCTTTGGGGTCTTTGGCGGCGTGAGGCGCCCTCATTCTTCGTTCTCGGTCGCCCCCGTAGGACGCAGGCTATGGGGGCTCCCTGCGGCCTCGCCTGATGCCACCTCACGCGCCCCAAAGCCTCGCAACCGTTACCTGAAGGGACACTAGTGAGTCATACGCGATACGAGCCGGTGCGCACTCGTCTGGAGCGCAGCATGCTGGTGGTCCCGGGTTCCCAGACGAAATTCTTTCCTAAGGGGTTGGAGAGCGACGCGGACTACGTCTGCATCGACCTCGAGGACTCGGTCGTTCCCGACGACAAGGAGCAGGCCCGCCGCAACACGGTCGAGGCCCTCAACGCCATCGACTGGAGGGCGCGCAACAAGACGATGTCGGTGCGAATCAACGGTATAGACACCCACTACATGTACCGGGACGTCATCGACCTGGTGGAGCAGTCGGGAAACAACCTCGACATCATCCTGATCCCCAAGGTAGGGGTTCCGGCCGACGTTTACATGGTGGACGCGATGCTCACTCAGATCGAGCAGGGCCTCAAGATGACCCACCGGATCGGCATCGAGGCCCTGATCGAGACCGCCCTGGGACTGGCGAATGTCGAAGGCATCGCCCAGTCGAGCCCCCGGCTGGAAGCGATGCACTTCGGCCCGGCCGACCTGGCCGCCAGCATGCGTGCCAGGACCACAAGCATCGGGGGGCTTAACCCCGACTATCCCGGGGACCAGTGGCACTTCCACCTCTCGCGTATGGTGACCGCCTGCCGAGCCTACGGCCTGAGAGCGATCGATGGCCCGTTCGGCGACATCAGCGACCCCGACGGCTACGTTGCGGCGGGGAGGCGAGTCGCCGCTCTGGGTTACGAGGGGAAATGGGCGATTCACCCCTCGCAGATCGCACCGGCCAACCAGGTCTTCTCGCCGGCGGCCGGGGAGGCCGACAAAGCCAGACGGATTCTGGCTGCGCTCGAGGAGGCGGCCGCAGCCGGAAAGGGAGCGGCCCAGCTCGACGGAAAGATGATCGACCTGGCGTCGGCACGCATGGCCGCAAACGTCGTGCGTCTGGACGACGAGATAGCCAAAAGAAAGTAGCGATGGACGTCCACGAGCATCAGGCCAAAGACCTCCTCGCCGGCTTTGGCGTGCCGGTTCCGAGGGGAACCGTGGCGTTCACCAGGGACCAGGCCATCCAGGTGGCCCGGGAGATGGGCGGCAGCCGGTGGGCGGTCAAGGCCCAGATCCACTCGGGCGGCAGGGGGAAGGCCGGGGGCATCAAGCTCTGCTCCACCACCGAGGAAGTGGGCAAGGCCACCGATGCCATGTTGGGAAGGACCCTGGTCACCAAGCAGACAGGTCCGAGCGGGAAGGTGGTCAGCAGAGTCTTCGTGGAGCAGGCGGTTCCCATCAAAAAGGAGCTCTACATCGGGGTTGTGCTCGACCGGGGACTGGAGCGGATCTGTGTGATCGGATCGTCAGCGGGTGGCATGGACATCGAGACATCCGCCGAGAAGGACGCAGGGATTGTGATCAAGGAGGTGGTCGATCCCGCGGTGGGCATCCAGCCGTTCCAGGCCCGAGGCCTGACCTTCCGTCTCGGACTGACCGCACCCGAGGTGAAGGCCGCGGTGCCGGCGATCCTGGGCGCCTATCGCGCCTTCCGGGACCTGGATGCGACGCTGGTCGAGATCAACCCGCTCGTGGTCACCGAGGAGGGAAAGGTGCTGGCCCTGGACACCAAGATGTCATTCGACGACAACGCCCTGTTCCGTCACCCGCACATCAACGACCTGAGGGACCCGACCCAGGGCGATCCCCGCGAGGTGGAGGCAACCCAGCACGACCTGAACTACATAGGCCTCAACGGCGAGATCGGCTGTATCGTCAACGGCGCAGGACTTGCGATGGCCACGATGGACCTGATCAAGCACGCCGGCGGGGAGCCGGCCAACTTCCTGGACATCGGCGGGGGAGCATCCGCGGAAAGGGTGGCCAAGGCGTTCCGGCTGGTGATCTCCGACCCTCACGTCAAGGCAATCCTGGTCAACATCTTTGCGGGCATAAACCGCTGCGATTGGGTAGCCAACGGCATCGTCCAGGCGGTCACGGAGGTGGGCCTCGCGGTTCCCCTGGTGGTGCGCCTTGCCGGCACCAACGTGGAGGAGGGCCGGCGAATCCTTCAGGACAGCGGCCTGCCGATAACCATCTGCGACGAGCTGAACGATGCCGCCACGAAGGCGGTTGGAGCCCTCGCAGCAGCCGGAGGCGCCCGATGAGCATCCTGATCGATCAGGACACACCGGTCATCATCCAGGGTTTCACCGGCGACAAGGGCAGCTTCCACGCTCAGGAAGCCATCAAGTACGGGACGAAGGTGGTCGGAGGCGTCACGCCCGGCAAGGGGGGGACCACGCATCTGGGTCTTCCCGTCTTCAACACGGTCAAGGAGGCGGTGTGGGAGACGGGGGCGACGGCGAGCGAGATCTTCGTCCCCGCACCGTTCTGCGGCGACGCGATCATGGAGGCTGCGGAAGGGGGGCTGCGCTTGAGCGTGGTCATCACCGAGGGCATACCGGTCGGAGATATGGTCCGGGTGAAGCGTTACCTCCAGGGCTTCCCTGAGGAGTCCCGTCTAAGAGTGATCGGTCCTAACTGCGCCGGGGTCATCAGCGTGGGCAAGGCGATGCTGGGCATCATGCCCGGCCATATTTACGAGCTGGGCCGGGTGGGCATCGTGGCGCGCTCGGGAACTCTGGGGTACGAGGCTGCGGCTCAGATGGCCGCAGTGGGTATAGGAGTATCCACGAGCGCAGGAATAGGGGGCGACGCGATCAACGGGAGCTCCTTCGTGGAGATACTCAAGCTGTTCGAGAAGGACGACGAGACCGACGCCGTGATGCTGATCGGCGAGATCGGCGGGCCTCAGGAGGCGGAGGCCGCCCGCTACGTCAAAGACCACTTCTCGAAGCCGGTGGTGGGCTTTGTCGCCGGGTTGACGGCGCCTCCGGGGCGGCGGATGGGCCACGCCGGGGCAATCATCTCGGCGTTCGGCGACACTGCGGCGGAAAAGGCCCAGATCCTGCGGGAATCGGGAATCGTCGTGGCGATCAACCCGGCCGAGCTGGGGGCGACGATGGCATCGGTGCTTCCCCACAAAGCGACGCGCAGCGTTGTCAGCTAAAAGCGGAGATTCGAGCCCCTGAACCGCAAGGTGGTCGCAGCGCTGGCCGCGGCTGCCCTCTTCGTCGCCGGCGCGGCATTCTGGTTCTTCAATCAGAGCCGGGCGTCGCCGGAAGCCGCCGCAAGAAGGTACCTCGAGGCCTGGCAGGACTCCGACTTTGCTGCGATGGAAGCCGTGCTCTTCCGCGAGGTGAAGGACTTCAACCGAATTCACGAGGAGCTGCCTCAGGACCTCGGGGCGAGCGGCGTCGAGCTCGAGCTCGGCGAGGTAACTGAGGATGGTCCCGCTGCCACAGCCCCGTTCCAGGTGACCTGGACTCTGACCGGCGCCGGCGAGTGGAGCTACGAGAGCTCGATCAACCTCGAGCTGAAGGAGGATAGGTGGCTGGTCGACTGGACTCCTGCGATCATCCACCCGAAGGTCGAAACCGCGGGCGGGATCGATCAAAGGAGAATCTGGCCGGAGCGAGGCCAGATCCTGGCGGCCGACGGCCAGCCGATCGCCGGCCAGCAGCGGGTGGTGGTGGTGGGCATCGAGCCCCGCCGGGTGAACGATCGGGCGGCGATGATCCAGGCGCTCGTCGACAACCTCGGCTCCGACCCCGCCGGGATCAACGCAGCGCTGGATCAGCCCGGGCTGCGGGGCGACTGGTTCCTCCCGATCGAGGAGATCACCGTCGAGCGCTACGAGGCGGTGAAGCCGGTGATCTACCCGGTCCCGGGCCTGGTGTTCCAGAACCAGAACAAGCGGCTTCCTCCCAGCCCGGGGTTTGCCCAGCATGTGGTGGGCACGATCGGCAGTATCACCAAGGAGGTCCTGGACAAGCTCGGTGAGCCGTACGAGGCTTCCGACCAGGTGGGTATGACCGGGCTGGAGGCCGTCTTCGAGAAGACCCTCGCCGGCAAGCCGGCGATCGAGATCTCGGTGGCATCCGGCGACGGAGAGGGCGAGGTGCTCCACCGGGTCGAGGGGGCGCCGTCCCAGCCGGTGAGTACCACCCTGTCCGTTGCCGCCCAGTCGGCGGCAGAGGCTGCCCTCGCAGGCGTGGAGAAACCTGCAGCAATCGTCGTGGTCGATGTGGCCACCTCTCAGATCAGGGCGGTGGCGAGCCGTCCGCTGGACCAGTTCAACCGCGCGATGTCGGGCCGCTACCCGCCGGGCTCGTCCTTCAAGATCGTGACGGGGGCGGCCCTGCTGGGATCGGGCGTCTCCATCGACCAGAAGGTCGGCTGCCCGCCCGACGTGAAGGTTGGTGGTAAGACCTTCCGGAACTTCGAAGGCCATGCTCTGGGCGAGGTGACCTTCGGCACCGCGTTCGTTCAGTCGTGCAACACTGCGTTCATCGGCCTCGCTACCCCGCTGGAGGGGAAGCTGGCCGAGGCTGCGGCCGCCTT
>JBBDRH010000009.1:0-2210 GCA_040905645.1 Actinomycetota bacterium | reverse complement strand
CCACTCGATCATCGCGGTGCGCTCCCTTGGTGGGACCAGACCACCATGGCAGAGCGGCCAGTCGGGGCAGCCCAGACCCGACCCCGTCGTACGGACGACCGAACCCATGGCAATGAGGAGGATGGTCGCTACAACTACCCCGACTGCGGCTATCTGATACGCGCGCTTGGACGCCAACACGGCACAGTCCCCTCACGTTCGTTCGGCTGTCCCTGACTCAGCCTGGAGGACCTCCACTGCATCTGCCGCACCAGGGCCCAGAGGGGCCGATGAGCCCCGACACAGCC
Source organism: Actinomycetota bacterium (assembly GCA_040905645.1). Taxonomy (GTDB): domain Bacteria; phylum Actinomycetota; class CADDZG01; order JAHWKV01; family JAHWKV01; genus JBBDRH01. The sequence goes on along the minus strand of JBBDRH010000009.1, from coordinate 1,923 downwards.
TTGCAGGCGAAGCGTCCACTTCCGACCACGGCCACTTCACCCGCCCCGACGAGTCCGCCGCCAGTTGTGCGCCCGAGGTGGCTGAAATGTCACGCCGGTCGACCTGAGAGGCGTGTGCCGGAGGTCCCGAATCCTCCGGGACTCTCGATCCCGCCTGGATCAGTCCCTCCAGGATCGAATGGGTCAGGGGCCAGTTGCCTGCGGCTGTTGCTCCCGAGCCTGCCTGAGGCGCTCCAGGTAAGCACGGTGGCTGCGCACCGCCCTCCACACCAGGACACCGAACACGGCGACGGCAACCCAACCCAGGATCCCGGCCACGGTCATCGCCCACCAGCGCTGGTCGCCCTCCAGCCCGACCAGGAGCACGACACCGCGGAGCGTTGCGGCCACGCTGAGGGCGGTGCCGAAGAAGGGGCCCCGCCAGCTGCCCGGCTTACGCACGAGGCGCTCGCTCGCGAACTCGGGGAGTATCAACTGCGCCATCCCGACGATCGCTAGTGTGACCGCACCAATCCCGAAGAGATGCCGCATAGCGTCCAGCGTGGCAAAACTGGTCGCCTCACGCGCGAGCATGGACTGCAGCCCAGTGCCGAACAGCAGCACACCGGTCGCGGCAAGCCAGAGGACAGCAGGGTGAATCGCCCAGGCCAGCCCCTTGGACGCCTTCGCGAGCCGACTCGGTGTTCGCCACGGTCCGAAGACAAGGATCGCACCGAGCACCGAAGCACCGGTCAGCGTCTGGCCGAGGACCGTCCACTGCCACCATTCTCCCGGCCGGGTGGCGGTCAGCACACCGCCGGCCGTCCAGAGCCCGATGCCAGCGAGCGCAGTCCATGCCACCAGGTTCCCGGCGAGGGCCCCTGGCGGCTTCCGGCCGAAGAACGTGGGGAACGACCTCATCCCGACCCCGAGGATGGCAGGAAGCAGCACGCCAAAGAACTGGAGATGGAGCAGGACAGCGTTCTCTAGGGTCCCAAGGATCGTCCTCTGCTCTGCCACCATCTCCGAGAGCCACCAGAGCCCGAGGACGCTCTGTAGGAGGAAGGCAACGGCCGCGCCCACAATGAGCAATGCGAACGGCTGTCGATCACGGATCGCATCGGACAGTGCAGCGATGACCAGGAACAGGAACAGTCCGGCCCCGGCACCCTCGAGTGCCGCACCCACCAGCGTGAGCACGCCAAACGGAGCGAGCTCCGCCAGTGGTTGGCCGAAAGTGCGACCAAGAAGCCCCACGACCAGCAGCCAGAGCAGCCAACGCTCAGCACCGGGCGGGGAGATGGCCCGCCCTCCAAAGCGTGGTGCGAGTTTCAGTGCCATCCCGACCACGAAGAGTGTCGCGAAACCAACGACCTGGAGATGGCCATGGACCTGGGCGTGCGCGACCCAGGAGACATCGAGCGATCCAGCCAGCGCCTCGACCGGGAGCGAGGTTGCCAGGCTGAAGCCGCCGAGCACGCCGAACAGCAACGAGGCCGCGACGAACGGCACGTGGATACGGTCTTGGCTAGTCTCCACCGGCCTCACGGGCTTGTCGCTCAAGGAATCATCCGTCCAGGGCAGTCCGCGTGATCCGGATGAGCCAGCGCTCGGGCCCCTCCTCCAGTGGCTCCCAAGCTAGCTGCCCCGCGCGCTCAGCCTGCATCTGATAGAAGAGCGGCTTCGGGTCATGGTCGTTCACCAGGTGAAGGACGCCGCCGGAAAGAAGCCCGTCGAAGGTCGAGAAGATCAGGGGATGGCGGTCCCGAGGCGGTACCTCACGGACATCGACGACCACTGGAGCGGATCCGGGATCGGCACCCGCGGCCTGGAGCTCTCCCACGACCTCCGCGAGTACCTGGCCGTGCGCGGCTACCGCCTCCTGCAGACTATGCATGCCTCCGCAGCAGGTATCGATGCCACGGGCTTCCAGGACGGGCACGA
>JBBDRH010000008.1:0-13570 GCA_040905645.1 Actinomycetota bacterium | reverse complement strand
ATCCCATTGTCCAACCTCAAGTGCTCGTGTGGGTTGCCCGGCTTTCGGCGTCCCGAAGTGGTGATATCATAATGATGTCACAAAGCTATTTTGAAAGAGGGGAGAGCGATGGAGGAGCGGCGAGCATTCAATACAAATGGAATCCCAATGGTGCTGTTGCTTCCGCTGACGGCCGCGTCGGCGGTGTGGCTGGGAGTCTCCTCTTTCGAGGATCCCTGGCCGGGGCTGCTGTACGCCATTGTTGTGCTCCTGGCCGCGTTGGTTGCTTTCTCAGGCTTTTCGATCGTGCCGCCCAACCATGCCAGGGTGATCACTTTCCTCGGCCGTTACCTGGGCACCATCCGCGACAACGGCTTTCGTTGGACCTTTCCCCTGACCATGAGGCGGACGGTCTCGCTTCGGGTTCAGAACTTCGACAGCAACACGCTCAAAGTGAACGACGCAATGGGCAACCCCGTTGAGGTCGCATCGGTCATCGTGTGGAAAGTGGTCGATTCGGCCAAGGCAGTCTTCGAGGTCGAGGACTATCAGAACTTCATCCAGATCCAAACCGAGACCGCGGTGCGGCACATGGCGAGCATGTATCCCTACGACACCTACGAGACCGGGCAGATTTCTCTGCAGGCCAACGCCGAGGAGGTCATGGCCCTTCTTCATCGGGAGTTGCAGGATCAACTGGAGCAGGCAGGGGTCGAGGTCCTAAGGACCCAGCTGCGCCGTCTCGCCTACGCTCCCGAGATCGCCGGCGAGATGCTTCGGCGCCAGCAGGCCGAGGCAGTCGTAGCCGCCCGGCGCCGGATTGTGGAGGGAGCTGTGGGCATGGTCGACCATGCCCTGGAGCTCCTGTCGGCTCGCAAAATCGTCGAGCTCGACGAGGAACGGAAGGCGGCGATGGTATCGAACCTGTTGGTGGTCCTCTGCAGCGAGACCCGCACCCAGCCGGTGGTGAACACCGGGACGCTCTATACCTAGCCGCTCAGGCAGGACGGGGGGCGATCGTGTCCGAGGAAGGCCAAGGGCCGGCCAGGCAGGACCGGAAACGGTTCCTGCTCAGGCTGAACCCCTCCCTCCACGAGGCGCTGGAACGCTGGGCCGCCGATGATCTGCGCAGCGTCAACGGCCAGATCGAGTACCTGTTGACCGAGGCGGTGAGGCACGCCGGAAGGGAGAGGCGTAAACCCAGCGGCCCGCCCTAGGTGGAGGGCACTTCCTTCTGTATCTTCCTCCCGGTGTGGTGGGCGGTTACTATGCGGACGGTTCCGGATTGCGAGCGCATGACGATCGATTGCGTCGTGGCCTGCTCACCGCGGTAGCGGACTCCCTGCAGCAGGTCTCCGTCGCTGATACCGGTTGCGGCAAAGAATGCGGCGCCCCGGACCAAATCGTCGGTGCTGAGCACACGGCTGAGGTCGTATCCCGCGTCGAGGGCAGCCTGCCTTTCTTGATCGTTGCGAGGGTATAGCCGGACCTGCATCATGCCCTGTAGGCACTTGATCGCACAGGCAGAGATTACGCCTTCCGGGCTTCCTCCAGTCCCGAGCAGGAGGTCGATGCCGGTTCCCTCACTGGCGGCCGAGATCGCTCCGGCGACGTCGCCGTCCGAGATCAGCTTGATCCGGGCCCCCGCCTCGCCCACCTCCTTGATCAAACCGGCGTGCCTGTCCCTCTCCAGGATCACCACGGTGAGATCCTCGATTGCGCGTCCCTTCGCCTTGGCGACCCGTTTGAGATTGGTCTCTACCGGCGCCTCAATGTCGATGACATCCGCCGCCTCGGGCCCGGCGACTATCTTCTCCATGTACAGGGAGGGTCCCGGATCGAACATCGAGCCCCTATCGGCCACGGCCAGAACCGCCAGGGCGTTTGACTGGCCCTTCGAGGTGAGCGTTGTTCCGTCAACCGGGTCAACCGCCACGTCGACCAGCGGCGGGCTGCCGTTGCCCACCCGCTCGCCGTTGAAGAGCATGGGAGCCTCGTCCTTCTCTCCTTCGCCGATCACCACGATGCCGTCCATGTCGACACCTGCGAGCATGTAGCGCATCGCATCCACCGCGGCCTGATCGGCCGCCTCCTTGTCTCGTCGGCCCAGCCATCTGGCCGCGGCAAGAGCGGCTTCCTCAGTCACGCGCACGAGCTCCATGCTCAGGTTGCGGCCGGGAGAGGATTGGTGTGCGGTTGGTTGTGAGGTGCTCATCGCCCTCAGCTTAACCGCAGGGGTGATGAGTGCCGGTGGGGCCCTCGTTCAGGTCTTCAGGCCACCCAGGGACTGCTGACGCCCACGGGTGACTGATCCTGCCAGTACTTTACAAGCTTGAAGGTGGTGCGGGGCCGGCCAATGACGTTCTCGACCACGGTAGCCTGATTCACCACCGCATTGATTATCGGGAACGCCCCGTAGGGCTGGTGCCCGTTGCCGGAGTCGGGAAAGATCCCGTCCACCTCCAGCTCCACCGAGGCGCCGTCGTACCAGCTGTTCCACCTCAGCTTCAGCTCGCGGACCCCCGTCCGGCCGACCAGATAACCCGCCGCCTCAGAACAAGCCAGAACGAGATCCTCCGTTGCATCTTCCGGAAGGGACGATTCCGAAGAGAGCTGTCGGAGCAGGCGCCGGATCTGTGAGAGGCTCTGGGGGTAGCCTGGAAACCACGTAGTCAGTTCCATCGGCCTCCACTCCTAGGTAGGCCATCCGCCGTCGAGCGTTTCGCGCGAAGGTGCTGCAGAAGGTTTACCCTCGCTTCTCGGCGCCAAACGTCTACAGGGTTGCCGGCGACCGTTTTTTGATCAGGTGGCGGCGAATTTTCCTCCGGTGTGACGAACCCGCCGTCGGGCCATCTCCAGGTCATCCGGTGGTTTCGCGGCGTAGGTCCTCATCGACCAGGGATGCCAGCCGATCGCGCCGTAATGCTCCCTTACAAATGACTTGAGCTCGCCTCGGTGCTGGCCGCACGCGTAGAGTGTCTGCCCGTAGATTCCGTTGCCGTGCCAGATCAGCCACTTTTCCGGGTAACAGTCGACGTACTCGCCGAACCGGGCATTGAGCAGCTGGCGCTCGATGCTTCCCTGCGTGAGTGAGTCAGGCGCCAATCCGCACATCTCGCACTTGAAGATAAGACGGTAGGACATTTGCAGAAAAGATAATCGCTTCATTGTTGAAAAGCTAGTGCGTTCGGTCACCTGCTCGGCAGTATCGTCCCAGGCATCGTCGTAGCATGGCGCGGTGTCCATTCCGGTGTCTCTCGGTGACCTGCCTGCGCAGGTCGAGCGGTTTGGATCGACGCCCTATCTCGTGACGGTGGGGCAGGACTCAACGCCCCACGCCGCCTCGGTGACCGTGGTCTGGCAGGACAATCTGCTCATGGCCGGAGCGGGCCGGCAGACTGCTTCAAACATTCAATCCAACGATGTCGTCGCCCTGCTCTGGCCTGCCAAACAGCCGGGCCAGCACGCCCTGATCGTGGACGGGTGGGCAGATGTGAGGTCTCTGCCGAACGGTCTGTTAGTTGTGATCCAGCCATCCAAAGCGGTATTGCACGTCACGTCGAGAGGCCTCGAGGGCTAGCCGCACACCCAGGGCTGCCACCCTCGGGTGAGGAACAGCTCGTACGCAGCCTTGATCTGGGTCAGAGCATCCTCGCCGTGACCGTACTCCCGGCGTTCGTTGACTCCCAGCTGAAACAGGCCCAGGGCGTTGCCGTTTTTTGCCGAGGTGGCCAGCTCCGACTCGCACCTGGCAACCTCGACCGCTTTTTCACCGTGCGCTCCGAATATCTCCCGGATCACATCCTCCACCGGCTTGAGCGAGAGGTCGGGCGCAGGGGGGACCGCAGGCGCCGGTGGGGAAGCAGCCGGCGGTACAGAGGCAGCTGTCGGTACTGAGGCAGCAGGTGGTGCGGGCGCAGGAGCTGCGGATGTCGCCGTCGGACGTGCGGCTGGCAGGGGTGCGGGTGCCGGCGGGAGAGCTACCGGCAGCGAAGGGCGGCTCACCGGTGCCGGCGCGGCTTGAGCTTCTTGAAGGGCGGCAGGCGCAGGCGGCCGCTCCACCGGCACCGGTGCCGGAATCGCCGGTGGGGATTGATTCAGACCGGCAACGGGTGAGCCCACCCCAACTCCGGCACGGACCCCGCTGCTTTCGGCCTTCCGGCGAGCGGGAGGTGCGGGCTTTGCCCTGGGATCCGGAGCAGGAGCTTCGGTTCCCGAGAACGCAATCAGTGTAACTATCGCGAACTGCGCACAGCCGGCGATAAGCCCGACAAAAATCCATTTTCGCACCGTCTCTTGTGACCTCCCGCGAACGATTTGCAGCTATCGAGAGGAAGTTTTCAAGCAGTGGCGTCATCTTCAGGACGCGCTTAAAGGACAACCAATCGGGATTTCGGGGGATTCTAGGGCAGGTGAGCCCGAATAACAAATCGAAGTCCTAAGCATCGGGCTGAAAGCTGAGAGTTTATCTTATGAAATCAGGAGTCCTGCGGCTTCAGCTCCGGATGGGAGGCATCGGTGAACTCCCGAAATTCACCGGTGATGAGAAAGGCAGTCTGCTCGGCGATATCGACTGCGTGATCGGCAATACGTTCGATCTGGCGAGAGACCACGTGCATCTGCATCCCCCACTCCAGCATGCGTTTGTCGTCGGCGATGGGAAGGATCTCCCGCAGCATCCCTCGGTTGAGCCGGTCAACCGGATCATCCATGCCGGGAAGCTGAAGACTCAGCGGGAGGTCTCTGCGACCGAAAGCGTCCATCGACGCATTGATCATCTTGAGAGCTATCCCACCCATCTCACTCAGGGTTGTGATCACCGGCTGGCTCCTGGGCAGATGAGCGGCCAGAGTTCCGATCTTGGCGATGTTGACGGCCATGTCTGCGACTCTCTCCAGGTGCAGGCTGACGTGCAGCAGGGCCGTGAGGAATCGGAGGTCGGTCGCTACCGGAGTCTGTAAAGCAAAAACGGCGAGAATTCTTCGTTCGATCTCGAGGTAGTGGAAGTCGACCTCGTCGTCCCCTCGTATGACCCGGTCGAAGTTCTGAGCCTGGTTCTCGAGCACTCCGAGCAAAGCCAGCTCCACCAGGTCCTGCGCGGCAGCACCCATTGCTTGAATCTTGATCTCCAGGTCCCTCAGCTCTTCATCGAAGTGCTTGCGAATGTGTGCCGCGGCACCAGGTCCCTGCAGGATGCTCAACCCGAACCCCCGTAAAAGTGCGTTGTACCTTTGTACGCCTTTTTACGCCTTCCTGCTCCAATGTCAACGGCTGGCGCCGTTGCTCTAAATCTATGGACCCGTCGCGGTGCCCTATTCGAGCTGGGTAAAAGTGGGCAGCCTCGAGTGTCGCCTAGAGCTGAGACTCGGGATGGGAGGCGTCGGTGAACTCGCGGAATTCGCCGGTTATCAGGAAGGCCACCTGTTCGGCTATGTCCACTGCCTGGTCCCCCATGCGCTCTATCTGTCGGGAGATCACATGCATGCGCATGCCCCACTCCAGCAAGCGCTGGTCGCCGGCGAGCGGAAGGATAGCGGTGATCATGCCGCGATTGAGGCGGTCGACCGGCTCGTCCATCTCAGGGAGCCTAAAGGCCAGGTCCAGGTCCCTGAGCGCAAAAGCGTCCATCGAGGCGCCTATCATGCGCAGCGCGATTCCTCCCATTTCCAGGATCATGGTCAGGACGGGTTCGCTCCGGGGAAGCCCGTAGGCGAGGATGCCAACCTTAGCGAGATTAACGGCCATGTCGGCGACCCGTTCCAGGCTGTGGTTGATGTGCAGCAGGGCGGTGAGAAGGCGAAGGTCGGTGGCCACCGGCGTCTGCAGCGCAAACAGGTCGACCACACGATGCTCGATGTCCAGATAGTGGAAGTCCACTTCGTCGTCGGCGTCGATCACCGGTTCAAACAGCGCCTGGTCGTTGTCGGCCAACCCACGCAAGGCTTGTTCCACCATCTCCTGGGCCGCCACGCTCATGACCTGAATCTTGGTCTCCAGCTCCTGAAGCTCTGCGAGGTAGCGCCGTCGTGTGGCCAGCCCGTGCAGATCCTCCATTAGTGCCGCTCCCGGTAACGTTTGCGAGGTTTGCGGCCCGGGCGCTGCATCAGCCAAATCTCCCTGTGATGTACGCCTCGGTCCTTGGATCCTTCGGCACGGTGAAGATCGTGGCCGTCGGCGCGTACTCAACCAGGATGCCGGTTCGATCACCTGTCTGCTCATTGACCTCGACCGTCAGAAAGGCGGTCATGTCGCTGCATCGAGCCGCCTGCTGCATGTTGTGGGTGACGATCAGGATCGTGTACTCCTCCTTCAAACTTTGCATAAGCTCCTCTATGCCCGCGGTGGCCACCGGATCCAACGCCGAAGCCGGCTCGTCCATGAGGATCACGTCCGGTTCCACCGCGAGGGCGCGTGCGATGCAGAGGCGCTGCTGCTGCCCCCCGCTCAATGCAAGCGCCGACTTCTTCAGGTCGGTCTTGACCTCGTCCCAAAGAACGGCTCCCTTGAGGGCGGTCTCCACTCGATGGTCGACGTTGTCCTTTATTCCGTTGACCTTGAGTCCGAAAGCAATGTTGTCGTAGATGGACTTGGGGAACGGATTCGGCTTCTGGAACACCATTCCTACCCGTCGCCGCACCTCCACCGCGTCGACATCGGGCCCGTAGAGGTTCTCCCCGTGATAGAGCACCTCTCCGAGGATGGTGGCTCCCGGAATGAGATCGTTCATCCGGTTGAAGCATCTGATCAGGGTGCTCTTTCCGCACCCGCTGGGGCCGATGAGCGCAGTGATTTGGTTTCGGCTGAAGTCGGCCGTGACTTTATGCACGGCCGGCTTGTTTCCGTACTTCACCCCGAGGTTGCGTGCTCTGAACACAGGTTCTGCATCCGGGTCGGGAGGGGGTGACGGCTGGGCAAATCCCGTCCGGATTTCAACTCCCCCCCGTGGGTCTTGGGTGGTCATGGATTCAGTCATAGCCTCTTCTGGAATCGGTTTCGGACAAGGATGGCCGTCGCATTCATCGCCAGAAGCACCACCAGGAGCACGATGATCGCGGCAGCAGCGACGACATGGAACTCGGCCTTAGCATCTGAAGCATATTTGAAGATGAGCAGCGGCAGAACCGTGTAACTACTGTCCAGGCTGGTTGGATTAAAGGTCACAAAAGACAAAGCGCCCAAAAGGAGCAGGGGAGCGGACTCGCCCAGGGCGCGGGACGCGGAAAGGATGCTGCCGGTGGCGATGCCAGGCACTGCCGCCGGCAACACCTGCCGCCAAATGGTCTGCCACTGAGTCGCTCCCAGGGCAAGCGAGCCGTCTCTAATCGAGGGTGGGACGGCTCTGATTGCTTCACGGGAGGCAATTATCACCAGCGGAAGCACAAGGATCGTGAGCACCATCGCACCCGTGCGGACTGTGAACCCCCAGGACAGGGGACCTCGAGCGATGAACGCCAGCCCCAGGATTCCGAACACCACCGATGGGACGCCTGCCAGATTCTGGATGTTGAGCTCGATCAGCCTGATATAGCGGCTGTTCTTGGGAGCGTACTCCTCGAGAAAGATGGCAGTGCCTACTCCCAATGGCAGGGACACGAGAGACGTAATCCCGACAAGCCAGAGTGATCCGAATATGGCCGATTGAAGGCCCGCCCTGGCAGGGCGTGCCGAGGGCATGTTCTCAAGCAGCGCCCCGTTCAACCTCGGGCGGCCCTCGAGAAACGTATCGATGAGAAGGGTGAACAGCGTCAGCAAAGCCACGGCGATGCTCAGCAACAGGATTGAGCGGAATATGCGGTCGCGCCAGAGACGGCTTGAAGCTATCTTGTGCCCGAGAGGAGGAGCGGCCGACGAGGTTGCTTCGAGATTCATTCGTAGGCCTCCCGGAAGCGGCGGACCACACGAATGCTGACGATGTTCAGCAGGAAGGTGATGATGAACAGTAGGGACCCTACCGCGAAGATAGTTTTGTAGCCGGTCGATCCGGTGGGTTGGTCGCCGATTCCTGCGAAGCCGATGAAGGAAGCCATCGTTTGTACACCGCTGCCAGGGTTGAGAGTGAACCGGGGATTGCTCCCGGCGGCCATGAGTGCGATGGTCGTCTCACCTATCGCTCGCGAGAAAGCCAGAACCACCGCGGCAACGATTCCCGAAAGAGCGGCCGGAAAGATGACGCCTGTACAAACCTCACGCCTGGTCGCCCCCAGAGCCAGCGCCCCGTCCCGCAAAGAGTTGGGCACTGCAGACATCGCATCCTCTGCGAGTGAGGCCATCAGGGGCAGGATGGCGACTCCAACCACAAGTCCTGCGGACAAGGCGGAAAAGGTCCCCACGTCGCCGACCGGCCAGAACTTCTGCACAATCTGGGGGTTGACGAAGTTGAGCGCAAAGAATCCCAGGACCACGGTTGGTATTCCGGCCAGGACTTCGAGCACAGGTTTCACAACCTTCCTCAGGCGAGGCGACGCATACTCGCTCAGGTAAAAAGCGGCGCCCAGACCACAGGGGACCGCAAGTATCAGTGCGACACTCATCACCAGGAACGTGCCTGTTATCAAGGGCAGGACGCCGAACTTCGGCGGGTTGAACAATGGTGCCCAGACCTTGCTTGTAAAGAACTCGGCGATGCTGATCTCTGAGAAAAACTCCAGAGTCGGCAGAAGCAGGGAGGCGACGATGGCAATTGTTACCACCACCGAGACCAGCCCAATCAACGACAGGGAGGATCGAACTATGAGTTCGATCCTCCGCTGACGAAGGAGTTGGCCCGACGGGGCCAGACTCTGTGATGCCATCCTAGGCAGCGTCGATCTTGGCCAGCTCCTCTTTCGCCTGCTCAACCTGAGCGTCGGTCAACGGCACGAAGAGAGCTTCTTCCGTGAGCGCCGCTTGATTCTCGAGGTAGAAGTCGGAGAATGCCTTGACCTCCGGGCGCTGGGCAGCATCGGCTTTGGTGTAGATGAAGAGCTCACGTCCGAGCGGCGTGTACTCGCCCGACTGGACGGTCTCACTGTTGACCTCTACGCACCCGTCCCCGCCGTCGATCTCGACGCCTCTGATCTTGCCCTCGTTCTCCAGCAGGTAGGACAGCCCGAAGTAGCCCAGGGCGCCCCTGTCCCCGCTCACCCCGGTGATCGTGACGTTGTCGTCCTCACTCGGGTTGTAATCGGTGCGGGTTGCGCCCTCCTCGCCGTTGATCGCCAATGTGAAGTAGTCAAAGGTTCCCGAGTCCGAGCCTGCTCCGAAAAGGGTCAGCTTCTGATTGGGGAACGACGGGTCCACCTGATTCCAGTTGTTCACCTTGCTGTCGGGCGCCCAGATCGAATTGAGCTGAGAAACGGTGAGGCATTCGGCCCAGTCGTTATCCGGGTGAACGACGACAGACAGTCCGTCGTTGGCCACCACAAGCTCGAAGGGCTCGATGTTGTTGGCCTGGCAGGCTTCTATCTCGGAATCCTGGATCTTCCTCGACGCCATCGAGAAGTCGGTCTCACCGTTGCAGAACTTTTCGAAGCCCCCACCGGTGCCGGAGGTGCCGACGGTAACCTGAACGCCTGGATTGTCCGTCTGGAAGTCCTCCGCGGCAAGTGAGATCAACGGTGTGACTGTGCTGGAACCATCGATCTTGATCTGTCCCGAGAGTTCCGAACCGCCGCCGTCTGAATCTGAGCCTGAATCTCCGCCGCACGCCGTAGCTACCAGCGCAGCCGCCATCACCGCCGCGAGAAATCCGATCTTCAAACGATTACCCCCTCTGCTGTTGGTTTGTGAACGCGACCAAAGGTGCGATCGCGGGCCCCGAACCGACGAAGAGCACTCGAATTTCGGAGCACAGGTGTCGCCCGATTTATTCACTACACGATTAATACCTCGAAGCTATCAACAGGATCGGCTGTTAAGGTGTTCTGAATCTGAACTTTGGATGAACATTCGAAGCAACGCCCCCGGCTACCCACGCAGTTGTTAGATAAAGCCAGACGTTGTTCGATGAAATATGCGGGGTGCCCATGCCCAGTCTCCTGGTGGTCGAGGACGATCCGACCATGTGCGAGATGCTTGCCTACAACCTCCGGCGCCAGGGTTTCGAAGTCGACACGGCCTTGGATGGGCCCTCCGGGTTGCTGAAGGCCACCACATCTGAGGTCTCGCTGATGATCCTGGATCTCATGCTCCCGGGCATCGACGGGATGACGATCACGCGTGAGATACGCTCCCGCAAACCCGACCTGGTCATTTTGATGTTGACTGCCAAAGGGGAGGACAAGACCAGGTTGGAGGGGTTCGTATCGGGCGTCGACGACTTCCTGGCCAAGCCTTTTTCCATGGACGAGTTGATCGCCCGGGTCAAGGCGCTTCTGCGGAGGTCCCGCATCGAGGCAATCCGAAGCGCCGCGCCGTCGGAGCTGGTATTCGGAGATTTGAGGATCGTAGCCAAAGACTTCAGGTGCTGGGTGGGAGAGGTGGAGGTCGAGCTGCGTCCCAAGGAGCTCAGCCTGCTGGCAACGCTTGCGTCGGAGCCCGGGAGGCTCTTCTCCCGAGCCGAGATTGCCGAAAGGGTCTGGGGTTACGGCAACATGTCCGATACAAGGACGATCGACACCCATATCAAAAACCTGCGCCGGAAGGTGGAGAGCCTCTCCGCATTCAAGTACATATCGACGGTGCGGGGACTGGGTTACCGATTCAGGGTCCAACCCAATGGCGCACGTCCGAGGATCCCATGAAGGGCACCCTGCTCTCGAGGATCGCGGGGGCCCATCTCACCGCCGCTCTCGGCGGGCTCGTGGTTATTGCAATTGCCTTCTCGAAGGGCTCCTGGGGGGTTTTCCTTCTTGGAGCGGTGGCTGTTTTCGTCATCACACTGGCCGCGTCCGTCCTCACCGCCCGGCGCCTCGCAAAGCCGCTCGAGCTCATGGCCGCCGACACTTCCCTGATTGCCCGGGGTCATGCCGATCATGTGACTCCGTCGGGTACTCGGGAAACCCGTCAGCTGTCCGAAGCGATCAATCGAATGGCCGAAGAGCTCGCCGAAGTGATCGAGGAGCTGAGGTCTGAGACCGATCTAAGGGAGCAGATCCTGGCTTCGATGCGGGAGGGCGTCATCCTCGCCGGGCCATCGGCGGACCTCATCTACGCCAACCAGGCGGCCTCGGAGATGTTCGGCCGCAGCCCGATAGAGCTGATGCCTCCGCAGCTGGATGGATTGGGGGAGCAGGAGTTCACCGTCCACCACCCGCGCCGGCTCGAGTTGAGATCGATGTGCGTCAAGCTCGACGACGGCCGGACTCTGTGCGTGATTCAGGACCAGACCGAGCGAAAAAGGGTCGAGTCCATCCGAAGGGACTTCGTTGCGAACGCATCGCATGAGCTCAAGACGCCGGTTGCCGGAATTCTCGTAACTGCCGAGACCGTGGAGCAGGCCATTGTTGAGGATGTCGAGTTCGCCAAGGGGTTCGCCGCCAACCTGGTTCGAGAGGCGAGGAGGTTGAGTGCGCTCGTGCAGGACCTCTTGAACCTGGCGCGCCTTGAGGAGGGGAAGGCCGGCAGCTCCCGGGTCCCGTTGAGACAGGTGGTCGGCGAGGAGATAGAGGCGGTCAAGGACCGGGTGGCGAATAAGGGCCTGGAGCTGAACAGCGACCTCCAGGGCGACGTGATGGTGCTGGGGGTCAGGGAGGACCTGGCACTGGTGGCGCGCAACCTGTTGGAGAACGCGGTGGTGTACACCTCTGCGGGCTCCATTTCCGTCTCTCTGAGGGACACCGGAAGGGACTTTGAGGTGACCGTGGCCGACACCGGGGTCGGCATCCCAACCTCGGATCTGGAGAGGATCTTCGAGCGTTTCTACCGGGTGGACAGGGCGCGCAGCAGGGATACGGGGGGCACGGGACTGGGGCTATCGATAGTTCGCCATGTTGTGGAGGTACACGGGGGCACCGTGAATGCCACCAGCGAGCTGGGCCACGGCAGCACCTTTACCGTCCGGCTGCCCTACCCGCCGGAGAGCTTCGTAAGCCAGGAGTAGTCACCACGCCGGAAGCGGGTTTGGAGCCGGGCAGTACCCCGGCTAACGGCGGCAGGTGGTGAGCTTCTCGGGACCCTTGTTACAGTGCTCCTGAATGTAGCCCGCCACCGCGTCCGGACTGAAGCGTTCGCACTGCTGCATGCTGGTCCAGGAAGCGATGGCGATCGGCTTGTCGATCCTTTCGTTCGGGTTCGAGATCACCCCGTCCTGGTAGGACTCGACAAAGCTGTCGATCTCGTCGACCCGATCGTCGGTCTGGCCTTTGTAGTGAATGACGACCCCTCCGTGCTCCAGGTTGTGAACCAGGGTGCTCTCGGGAGTTTCCTCATTGTAGGAACCCCAGTTGGCCGCTCTTTCGGCGTAGTGGGGACCGGATGTCGGCGGATTGGAGTTGTAGTCGGTAAAGGTCTCGCTGAGTGGTATGTGGTTGCGTCCCTGATTCTCTATCTCCTGCACCGGTCCGCACCCCGCCTCCTCGGCGGCTGCCAGCGCCGCCGCCCTCTGACCCCTGCTCTTTTGAACCCCGTAGACGATGGCTCCCAGGAGTCCCACCACGAGGACTCCTGCGATCAACATTTGTTTGCGCCGCTTGGCCTTTTGTTTTTGCCGGGCCAGCGCGATGCGCTCCTGACGCGCCGCCTCCCGCTTTGCCTTTCGTTCCTCCGCAATCTTGCTGGTCTCGGCTGAGGTTGGAGCTGTGGCCGTATCGGCGCCCGCTTTTACCGATGCCCGCTCGGTGGTATCGGACGCGCCGGACGAGGCCGGCTTATTGGCTTGTGCCGGCTTGCGGCCCTGGGGAGGCCTCTTCGCCTGGTTAGGTCTTTTGCCCTGTGCAGGCTTTCGGCCTTGGGGCGGGCGTTTGCTCGGGGGTGCCATCTGATAAGCATCCTAAACTCAACTCGCCGTTCATGGCACGCCGGCCCGCGAAACGCATGGGTTAAGCCAGGTACAACTTCGCTCTCTTCGCCTGGCTGATCATCCGCCGAGCCTCTTTCTGGTCCTGACGGTAATGACTCTTGTAGGGGTGGATTCGGTAGTACTTGAGCATCGTCCGCCACTCCGCACGCTTTTTCTGACGCGGGGTCATGACGATGTTGGACACCGGCGGCATCGTGAAGTTCATGTAGTCCCATTGGAGGCGCCGAACGGGGGGCAGGCTCCAACCGGCCCTCTGTACCTGGGCCATGGTGTCGTCGAAGTTGGGGATCTTGATGGGCAGGTTTCGGAGCGCGATCTCAGCCCGGGCCTTTTCCATTGTTCGCTCCAACGACGGCGCGATTGCGGCTACCTGTTCCTCGGCCTTTCGGACGGCCAGCTCCCTGGCGGCCACCTGCTCGATGGATGGGGCTTGGACTACCTGCTCGATTGCGGCTACCTGCTCGATTGCGGCAACGCGGTCGGTGGCCGGAGCGTCGTCGTAAAGCTCCTGCATTGCGGCCAGGTGCTCCGGCTCCGGAGCTAGATTCGGCCTCAGCGTGCGACCGGTCCGCGTGCGAGCGGCCTTGGGTTGCCGCGTGCGCCGCGTACGGGCGCTCTTGGTGACGGGCAGAATCTTCTTAACTCGAACCTCCG
>JBBDRH010000007.1:0-2225 GCA_040905645.1 Actinomycetota bacterium | reverse complement strand
GTTCGGTATCGGCGCCGGGCTGTGGGATCGCGGCCGCGACTACTGGCAGGGGAGGCGCATCAAGCGTGAGCGCGAGGTGCAGGTCGAGCAGGTGCGCGAGAAGAACAAGGCCCGCAAGCCGCCGCGGATCGAACCGGTGGTAGCGAAGATCCAGCAGAGCGTGCGATCCGAAAAAGAGCGCCAGGTCCCGCTCTTCCAGTCGCCGCCCGCCATGGGCGAGTTGCCGCCGCTCGCGCTGCTCGACGAGCCGGCGGCG
The DNA here is from genome assembly GCA_040905645.1 of Actinomycetota bacterium. GTDB lineage: Bacteria > Actinomycetota > CADDZG01 > JAHWKV01 > JAHWKV01 > JBBDRH01. The sequence continues at coordinate 1,969 of JBBDRH010000007.1, read as the reverse complement.
CGCAAGGTCACCATCAGCGAGGCGGCGCTCGAAGCGATGTCGCGACAGGTGGAACTCAAGCTCGCGGATTTCGGCGTCGAGGCGCAGGTGGTGGAGGTGCACCCCGGGCCGGTGATCACCCGTTTCGAACTGCAGCTCGCCCCGGGACTCAAGGTGAGCAAGGTCAGCAATCTTGCCAAGGACCTGGCCCGTTCGCTGTCGACCATCAGCGTGCGCATCGTGGACGTGATCCCCGGCAAGCCGACCATCGGGCTGGAGATCCCGAACGAGGAGCGCGAACTCGTGCGGCTGTCCGAGATCCTCAAGTCGAGCGCGTACGAGCGCGACGGCGGGCACCTCAGCCTCGCGCTGGGCAAGGACATCGCGGGGCTGCCCGTGGTGGTGGATCTGAGCCGGATGCCACACCTGCTGGTGGCGGGCACCACCGGCGCCGGCAAGTCCGTGGCCATCAACGCGATGATCCTGAGCCTGCTGTACAAGTCCTCTCCCGATGACGTGCGCTTGATCATGATCGACCCCAAGATGCTCGAGCTCTCGGTATACGAAGGCATCCCGCACCTGCTCGCACCGGTGGTCACGGACATGAAGGATGCCTCCAATGCTCAGCGCTGGGGCGTGGCGGAGATGGAGCGCCGTTACCGGCTCATGTCCAACATGGGTGTGCGCAACCTGGCCGGATTCAACCGCAAGGTGAAGGACGCCGCCGAGAAGGGCGAGCCCCTGCGGGATCCTTTCTACAAGCCACCTCTGGAATTTGACAACGAGGCCCCGGCACCGGAGCTTCAGACCCTGCCGTTTATCGTCATCGTGGTGGACGAGTTCGCCGACCTGATCATGGTGGTGGGCAAGAAGGTGGAGGAGCTGATTGCGCGCCTGGCCCAGAAGGCCCGTGCCGCGGGTATTCACCTGATCCTGGCCACCCAGCGTCCCTCCGTGGATGTGATTACCGGCCTGATCAAGGCCAATATCCCCACCCGGGTGGCCTTCCAGGTCTCATCCCGGGTGGATTCCCGCACCATCCTGGACCAGATGGGTGCCGAGCAGTTGCTGGGCCACGGCGACATGCTCTACCTGCCGCCGGGCACCGCCCACCCGGTGCGCGTGCACGGTGCCTTCGTGGCGGACCACGAGGTGCACCAGGTAGTCGACCACCTCAAGTCCCTGGGTGAGCCCGATTATCTGGAAGGGGTGCTGGAAGAGCCGGAGGCCGGTGCCGCCTACATCCCGGGCCTGGAGCCCATGGGTGAGGGCGATGCCGAGAGCGATCCCCTGTACGACCAGGCCGTCGCCATCGTGCTGGAATCCCGCAAGGCCTCCATCTCCTATGTGCAGCGTCGCCTGAAGATCGGCTACAATCGGGCCGCACGCATGATCGAGGACATGGAGGCGGCGGGTCTGGTGAGTGCACTGCAGTCCAATGGCAACCGCGAGGTCCTGGCACCCGGCGGTCCGAGGGATTGACCGCTCCCACAGGGACCTTTTCCCTGATTCACTGTCCAACCCTTCGAATGCCCGTCCACGAGAGACCCATGATCCGATATCTGCTGACACCCCTGCTGGCCCTGATGCTTTGCGCGCCTGCCCTGGCCAGTGACGCCCGCCAGAGTCTGGATCGTTTCTTCGCCGAGGTGACCCGTTTCGACGCCCGCTTCGAGCAAGTGGTCATCAACGAACAGGACGATGTGCTGCAGGTTTCCGAGGGCCGTGTGCAGCTGCAGCGCCCGGGTCGATTCCGCTGGGACTACGAGACCCCGTTCCGCCAACTGATCATCGCCGATGGCCAGTTCCTGTGGACCTATGACGAGGAGCTGGCCCAGGCCACCGCCCAGCCCATGGAACAGGTCCTGGCAGGCGCCCCCATCATGCTGTTGTCCGAGCCCCGTCCCCTGGAGGAGGATTTCCAGGTGACGGTGGTGGGTCACCAGGCCGGTTTGGAGTGGGTTGAACTCATCCCCCTGGATCGGGATGC
>JBBDRH010000006.1:0-2235 GCA_040905645.1 Actinomycetota bacterium | reverse complement strand
CCGATCCAGTTCTGCACGGTTCGCAGCTTCCCCGCGATCCTTGGGTTGGGCGATCCCTCCATCAACTTTCGATGGATCTCCAGGATCTGGACGGCTTTGAATCGGCCGACGGAAGCCGCGTCATCGATCGCCAGCTCCATCGCGTTGATGTTCGCCATCACTTCCACGGCGGTCGGACTGACTCGTCCGCCCGTTTCCATCCGCGCCTCCGAGTGGGCGAGCTCACGAACCCCGAGCTGGAGCCCCTCGACCTTGGACGAGGCGATGGACTCCGTCCGGAGCAGGAGCCGTGCGAGAGGAGCCAGGGCGGGCCGCGCGGATGCGTTCAGCTCGCGTATCGCGGCTTCGGCCTCCGCTGCGACGCCAGCGGTTTCGGCGGTGAGATTGAAATCGATCCCGAGTAGCGGCTCGGGGAGGAACGCGTCGTACCGGCAGGCCCGGCGATACTTGGCGGGGGCTTGAAGCCTCGGCTCGTGCTGCCAGGTCAGTGTGATGGTGCGACCGCGCATGGGGTTCTCCGCTGGACCTATCCCTTACTTGGAATTCTCCTTAGTTAGGTTTATCGTGCATCCCTAACTAAGGCAAGGGGCGTGGTCAGGGCAGAGTCGTCGGCCTCCGGGTAGAAGATGCGATTGAGGGCCGGAATCGCGAGTAGGAAAATGTCCTCCCTATGGGCCACCGCTAAGAACCCCGAAGTGTCCTCCTATGGGCCACCGGCAGAGGAGGGCGGAGTGCAGGATACGTATCGCGATATCGCGATACGTACGCGGGGCTCTGATGTGATCCTACGGCAGGAGGAAGTTGCGCTGTGCGCTCCATCCCAGCAGGGACTGCCAAGCTCCGTCGCCGCCTTTCAGCGGACTGATTTGCTTGCGCGACCGGGTAGCTGAAGGCTGGGATTCGAGTGATACCAGACCTCCGAAACCCGACTGCCCGCACCGTTTCACTGGCTTAATCAGAATCGATGGCACTGAAGAAATCCCAGCTCTACTCCTCCCTCTGGCAAAGTTGCGACGAACTGCGCGGGGGGATGGATGCCTCGCAGTACAAGGACTACGTCCTCACGCTGCTGTTCATGAAGTACGTGTCGGACAAGTACGCCGGAAAGCCAGACCCGCTCATCGACGTGCCGCCAGGCGGTGGCTTCGGCGACATGGTGAGGCTCAAGGGCGACAAGGAGATCGGCGAAAGGATCAACAAGATCATCGGGCGGCTGGCGGAGGCCAACGACCTGAAGGGCGTTATCGACCAGGCCGACTTCAACGACGAGAGCAAGCTCGGCAGTGGCAAGGAGATGCAGGATCGCCTGTCGAAACTGATCGGCATATTCGACGGGCTCGACTTCCGCGCCAACCGGGCGGAGGGCGACGACCTTCTGGGCGACGCCTACGAGTACCTGATGCGTCACTTCGCCACGGAGAGTGGCAAGAGCAAGGGACAGTTCTACACCCCGGCCGAGGTCTCGCGCATCATGGCGCGGGTTGTCGGCATCGGAGCCGACACGCGCCAGGACCAGACGATCTATGACCCCACCTGCGGCTCGGGCTCGCTCCTGCTCAAGGCTGCCGACGAGGCCCCGCGCGGCATCAGCATCTACGGACAGGAGATGGATGTCGCGACCTGGGCGCTGGCGCGGATGAACATGATCCTGCACGGCCATCCGACGGCCGAGCTGTGGCGGGGAAATACCCTGGCCGCGCCCTACTTCAAACAGCGCGATGGTAGCCTAAAGACCTTCGACTTCGCAGTCGCCAACCCCCCCTTTTCTGCCAAGGCGTGGTCCAGCGGGTTAGACCCGGCCAACGACCGATTTCGACGCTTCGACTACGGTATTCCGCCGGCCAAGAACGGCGATTACGCCTTCCTGCTGCACCTGATCGCCTCGCTCAAGAGCACCGGCAAGGGCGCCATCATCCTGCCGCATGGCGTATTATTTCGCGGCAACCGGGAGGCTGGCATCCGACGAAACCTCATTCGGCGCGGCCTTATCAAGGCGATCATCGGCCTGCCGGCAAACCTCTTCTACGGCACCGGCATTCCTGCCTGCATCCTGGTCATCGACAAGGAGGACGCCGCGAGCCGCACCGGCATCTTCATGGTTGATGCGAGCAAGGGCTTCCTCAAGGATGGCAACAAGAACCGGCTTCGCGCGCAGGATATCCACAGGATTGTGGACGTTTTCAACCGCCAGATCGAGCTGCCACGCTACTCGCGCATGGTTCCTGTCGCCGAGAT
>JBBDRH010000005.1:0-2269 GCA_040905645.1 Actinomycetota bacterium | reverse complement strand
AACGGGGGTGCCGCGCCACCTCTGCCGAGCTGCCCTCCTGAACCACGCGGCCTGTCTCCAGGACTATCAACTTGTCGGCCAGGACTGCAGCCTCCAGCGGGTTGTGCGTGACCAGCAGGGTAGTGCCTTCGAAGGAGTCCAGGTGCCGGTTGAGCTCGCGCCTTACCTCCAGCTTCGTCCCTGCGTCCAGGGCCGCCAGCGGCTCGTCGAGCAGGAGCAGGCGCGGCTCCGGCGCAAGCGCTCGGGCCAGCGCCACCCGCTGAGCCTGCCCACCGCTGAGCACTCCCGGCTTGGAGTGGGCGTAGGACTCCAGGCCCATCGTCACGAGCCACCTCAGGGCCTCCTGCCGGGCCGTCGATTTGTCGGTGCCCCGGGCCCTGAGGCCGAAGGCGACGTTCTCGAGCACGCTGAGGTGGGGAAACAACAGGTAGTCCTGGAAGACGTAACCGACCCGGCGGCTTGCCGCAGGAATCCGGACCCCATTCTCGGCGTCCTCCAGGACCTCGCCGTCCAGCGATACCCGTCCGGTTTCCAACTCCACCAGCCCGGCCAGAGCCCGCAGCAGCGTGGTCTTACCGCTGCCGTTGGGCCCCAGCACCGCCAGCACCGTCCCGGCCTCCACGGATGTGGCCACCTTTAGGTCCAACGTGCCCAGCTTGAGCACGACGTTCGCCTCGAGGCTCACAGGTTGGGAAGGAAGCGGTCGCGCAGCACGATCAGGATGGTGAGCGAGATCGCAAGCAGCACCACGCTCAGGGTGATGGCGGACTCCAGGCGGGTTTCCAGGGCGAGGTAAACCGCCAGCGGAATGGTCTGCGTCCTGCCCTGCAGGTTCCCGGCGAAGGTGATGGTGGCCCCGAACTCCCCGATCGCTCGTGCCCAGCACAGGGCTCCTCCCGCCCACAGGCTGGGCCCGATGAGCGGCAGCGTGACCCTGCGGAAGGTCAGCCATCGATTGGCTCCCAGCGTCGACGCAGCGTCCTCGAAGCGCCTGTCCATGGATCTCAGCCCCGCTTCGACCGTGATGACCAGAAAGGGCATCGCCACAAAGGTCTCGGCAAGGATGGCTCCTGCGGTGGTGAACGGGAGAGTGATGCCGAAGGCCTGTTCTAGCAGCCGTCCGGCAAAGCCGCGGCGCCCGAACGCCAGGAGCAGGGCGACTCCGCCGACGACCGGCGGAAGGATCATGGGCAGGGTGGTCAGTGCCCTCACCAGCGCCTTGCCGGGGAAGGTCCATCTGGCCAGCGCCCAGGCCAAGGGAACCCCAAACAGTATCGAGATTGCCGTTGCTGCAAGCGAGCACACCAAAGAGAGCCACAGGGCACTGCGCACCGGTGGGGAGACAAGCTCGATGCCGAGCTCGGTCCAGGGAGTCCTCAGAAGCAGCCCCACCAGGGGGAGCAGGAAAAAGGCTATTGAGATCGCTACAGCGATGCGTATCACCAGTCCGGATGTTGCCGAAGCAGCTTTTGGGATGGTTCGTCTCCCGGCGGTGATTGCGGCGCCGCCCTGCTCGGATCGAAAGCGCCCAGGCTTCCCCTTGTGGGGTGCCCGCACCATCATGGGGACGTAAAGCCGTTCCCGGTAAGGACTTCGCGGCCCCGATCGGAAAGGACCAGGTCCACAAACTTCAGCGCCACCTCGTGGTTGGGACTGTCCTTGATGACCCCGATGGGGTACTCGGCGACGACGTTCTGCTCCTCGGGGATGTCCACTCCGGCAGCCTTGTTCCCCGCTGCTTCGATGTCGCTGGCATAGACGATTCCCGCGTCCGCCTCTCCGAGGGTGACCGGGCCGACGACTCCCTTAACATCGACCGCCTCAGAAACCGGTTTGACCGTGATGCCGGCTTTGTCGAGAGCTTCCCGGGCGTATTTGCCTACCGGTACCTGAGGAGCCGCAAGAACCACCTTGAGGCTCGGATCGACCAGGTCGGAGAGGCCCTTTATTCCTCTGGGGTTGCCGGGGGCTACGATGATCTGGAGCCGGTTCTTGATGAAGACCAAAGGATCGCCCTCGACCACGCCGGTATCGGTGACCCTCTTCATATTCGTCTGATCGGCTGAGGCGAAGGCGTCGGCTCCCCCCTGCTCGACGATCTGGGCAGCCAAACCGCTGGAGGGGCCCAGGTTGAGGGTGATCGTGGCACCGGGATACTCCGCCTCGAAGATGGCCTTCAGATCGGTGAACGACTCGGTGAGGGAGGCGGCGGCGAAGACGGTTGCGTTGCCGGCGACTGCTTTGTCCGATGCGGAGGACCGTCCCTGTA
>JBBDRH010000004.1:0-2271 GCA_040905645.1 Actinomycetota bacterium | reverse complement strand
GAAAGAGAAGATCATGCGTGCGACCCTCTTGTACCGAGCCGGCGACGTACGTGTGCAATGCGTGCCGGACCCGGCGATCTTCGAACCCACCGACGCGATCATCCGCGTCGTCCGCTCCTGCATTTGCGGCAGCGACGTCTGGCCATACAACGACATGCCTGCGAGCGAACGGGCAAAGCATGGGCCACTAGGCGATCGGGCTGGTGACTGACGTCGGAAGCGATGTCCGCACCGTCAAGCCCGGACAGGTAGTCGTGATGCCGTTCGCGATCTCCGACGGCACCTGCGAGTTTTGCCGGGAGGGACTTCCGACCGCGTGCGTTCACGTCGGCTTCATGGGCAACAACGGCATCAACGGCGCTCAGGCAGAAGCTGCGCGGATCCCGTACGCCGACGGTACGCTCTACCCGCTGGATGTGAGCCGGGACGACGTGCTGATGCCGTCGCTGCTCATCCTCTCAAGATGTGGGATTTGCATAGCAAATCCCCAAGCGTAAGGCGTAGATCAGCAGGGCGACCCCAGCGGGGGTCCGAAGGCAGTGGGGGAGTGGCGGCAGGGCAGGCAAAGCGGCCCCACGGGGGCCAGCCTTCGAGATACGAGGCCAGGCATGTTTGGACTGATCCAAGAGGAGGACGATGGCCATCCCGAGGGCCCGGGAGCAAAGCGCAGGCTGGGGCGCCGGCGCTACGTCCACGGGCGGCACAAGAGCGTCTCGTTCCGGCTGAGCTCCGAGGAATATCGCCGAGTTGGTGAGGCGGGGGAGCTGGTCGGCTTGACTCCGACCGGGTTCGCCGCCGATGCCACCATGCGAGCTGCCGCTGCGACGCTGCGAGCAGCAGGGCAGGGGAGCGGCCGCCGCGACCGGGACCTGGTGGTGCCCGATCATGCGATGCTGCGAGAGGCGGTGGTGGGGTTGATGGCGGCGACCAACGCGGTGCGCCAGACCGGCCATAACTTGAACCAGGGGGTGACCAAATTCCACGCCAGCGGGGAGGCTCCCGACTGGCTCGAGGACGTCGCCCTCAAGGCGATGGCGACCGTCCAGCGTCTGGGCAGTCAAGCTAATGATCTGGCCAAGGTGGTGGGGCGGGCCCGGTGATCGGGATCGACATCCGAGGCGCCGACGTCGGGGGACTGATCCGCTACCTCTACGGCCCCGGCGATGACCAGCGCAACGTCCACACCGACCCGCACATGGTTGGGGCGTGGGTGGACGCCCCCGACACCTTGGAGCCGACCAAGACCGCGGCGGGCAGCTTAGATTTCTGCCCGCTGATAGAGGAGCTGAAGACTCCTCACGAAATGATGACTACCCCCCAGCAGAAATACGTGATGCATGTGCCCTTGTCGTCGGCTCGGAGGACCGGATCTTGAGCGACAAGGAGTGGGGCGACATCGCGGCCACCACGGTGAGGAAGATGGGGCTGGGCGGCATCGAAGATCCGGACGGATGCAGGTGGGTGGCGATCCGGCACGACCCGCGACACGTCCATCTGGTAATCACGCTGGCCCGACAGAACGGCAAACGGGCGGATCCGCACCTGAGCAAGAAACGGATCGGCGAAGCCTGCCGGATAGTCGAGGACCGCTACGGGCTTCGGAAGACGGGACGGCGGGACAGCACCGCCGCCCCCCGGCCGACCAGAGGAGAGGTCGAGAAGGCGAAGCGGCTAGAGCTGATCGGCGACAACAAGACGGAGAACCCACTGAACCCCAAGATCCAGCTCCGGGAAACCGTGCGGCGGATCGCGGCCCGATCGGGTTCGACGGAGGAGTTCCTGCGAAACCTGCGGGCGCATGAGTACGCCACCCGGAACGAGCCCAACGCTTTCCTGGTGACGGAGAGGCTGAGTGAGGTGAATGAGGGCCAGGTGACCGGCTACTCGGTAGCTCTGAAGAACTTTACCCACCCGAGGGAGACCTGGCACCCGAAGGCGGGGCGCTAATCCGGAGCCGAAGCCGATCTTCTATAGAGGGTCCCGGCTGGACCGGAGCCTGTCGTTGCCCCGGCTGGAAGCGGCTCACGGATGGAGCCGGATCACACCCGCCGAGGCGGAGCCGGCGGCCGCTGACTCCAAGACGTTACATAAGATCGAGGGTGCCGAGCAGGCGCCGGCTCCTCGATTCATGCCCGTACCCCCACCGCAGCCTAGCGGATCCAAGGCGGGGCATGTCCCGGGAGCGGGCGGCAAGCAAAGCATGATGAACCCGATCTCTGGTTTTTCCGGGCCGGTCGCGGGTAGGTTTACATAGAGATGGCAGCCCCTTTC
>JBBDRH010000003.1:0-13909 GCA_040905645.1 Actinomycetota bacterium | reverse complement strand
CCACCGACATCCACACCGCCTAGCTTGCCAAACACGCCTGCAACGCCTTCCTGGCGTTGAAGGTTTCTTTTTCCAACGCCCTGGCTCAGGTGTGCGAGGCCTCCGGTGCGGATGTCACCTCGATTGCCGAGATCATGGGGGCGGACAAGCGGATCGGCCGAGACTTTTTGAACGCGGGACTGGGTTATGGCGGCTATTGCTTCCCCAAGGATCTGCTGGCCTTCAAGGCCGCCGCCGGACGGCTCGGCTACGAGTTCGACCTTCTTGAGGAGGTCATGAAGATCAACCGGCAGGCTCTCGACTCCGCCCATCGCAAGATCAAGGAGGCGGTCTGGAACCTCGAGTCGAAGCGCATCCTCCTGCTGGGGCTCTCGTTCAAGCCGGGGACCGACGACGTGCGGGAATCCCCTGCGCTGAACCTGGCCAGGGCGCTGCTGAACGACGGCGCCCACGTCATCGGATACGATCCTCAGGCGAACCGGGAGGCGAAGGCCGACCTCCCTCAGCTGGAGGTGGTGGACGACCTCTACAAGGGCGCCGAAGGAGCTCACTGCGTGGTGATCTGCACCGACTGGCCCGAGTTTGCCGACCTCGACCTCGTTACGCTCAAAGGCGTGCTGGCTCGGCCGGTGATAGTCGACGGTAGGAACATGCTCGAACCCGAGGCCGCACGGGAGGCGGGCTTCACCTACCTTCCCACGGGGCGCCCGCCGATCAATCTTTGAGAGTACTGGTCACCGGAGGAGCAGGGTTCCTCGGCTCCCACCTGTGCGAGCGGCTCTTAACCGAGGGGCATCAAGTTCTTTGTTACGACAACCTCATCACCGGTGACCTCGAGAACATCAGGGCCTTCCGGGACGACCCAGGCTTTCACTTCGTTCGTCACAACGTGTCGAAGTACATCGATGTTGCCGGCCCCCTCGACTGGGTGATGCATCTTGCCTCGCCCGCCTCCCCGGTCGACTACGTCGCCCACCCGATCGCCACGATGAAGGCCGGCTCGCTCGGCACATTGAACTGTCTGGGAGTGGCCAAGGCGAAGGGGGCCGGGTTCTTCATGGCCTCCACCTCGGAGGTCTACGGAAGCCCGCTGGTTCACCCGCAGCCCGAGTCCTACTGGGGCAACGTCAACCCCATCGGACCTCGATCGGTCTACGACGAGGCGAAGAGGTTCTCCGAGGCGATGACCTTCGGCTACCACCGGGCGTTCGGCCTGCCGATAAGGGTGGTTCGAATCTTCAACACCCACGGCCCGAGGATGCGGCGCAACGACGGGCGGGCGGTGCCCACCTTCGTGGACCAGGCGCTGGCGGGCAAGCCGATCACCGTGCACGGGGACGGATCGCAGACCCGCAGCCTGTGCTTCGTCTCGGATCTGATCGAGGGGTTCATGCGGCTGCTCGAGTTCGACGGGCCCGCCCAGCCGATAAACATCGGCAACCCCGGAGAAGCCAGCGTCCTGGAGATCGCCGAGTGCATCAGGGAGCTGGCGAGCTCAGGGTCGGAGATCGTCTTTACCGGCCGCCCGGTCGACGATCCCGAGAACCGGCAGCCCGACCTGACCAGGGCCAGGGAGCTGCTCGGCTGGGAGCCTAAGGTGCCTATGAAGGATGGACTGGCTGCAACGCTGGAGTGGTGCCGCGCGCACTGGCTCTGAACCAGACTGCAGCCCGTTCCATTCTTTTCCTCCGCCCCAGGCGGGTGCGGCCTGTCGCTCCACGGGACCCTTGCCGAGGGTCCAGGGGGAGGGGGACGCATTCGCCTCACTTCGCAGGTACTGCTCCAACGAGGCAGTCACTATCCGCCTCTCCTTGTCGGTGGGAAGGCCCCCGATCTCACACCACTCGAACCGGCTGTTCACAGCGGAATGTTCCCGTGCTTGCGGGCGGGAAGAGTCTCGCGTTTGGTGGAGAGCATCTCGAGCGCCTTGATCAGCCGGGGCCTGGTTTCCTGGGGCTCGATGACTGCATCGATGTAGCCCCGCTCGGCAGCGATGAACGGGTTCGAGAACTTCTCGGTGTACTCGTCGATCAGCTTCTCGCGCATCGCGGCAGGATCCTCGGCGGCTTCGAGCTGTTTGCGGAACACGATTCCCACCGCGCCCTCCGGTCCCATGACGGCGATCTCGGCGGTGGGCCAGGCGAAGTTGATGTCGGAGCGGATGTGTTTGGAGTTCATGACCAGGTAGGCGCCGCCGTAGGCCTTGCGGGTGATCACGGTGAGACGGGGCACCGTCGCCTCGGTGAAGGCGTAGAGCAGCTTGGCGCCGTGCCGGATGATCCCTCCGTACTCCTGATTGAGCCCCGGCAGGAAGCCGGGGACGTCGACGAAGGCGATCAGCGGGATGTTGAACGCGTCGCAGAAGCGGACAAACCTGGCTCCCTTGGAGGAGGCCTCGATGTCGAGGGTCCCCGCCAGGACCTGGGGCTGGTTCGCCACGATTCCCACGGACCGGCCGTTCAGCCGGGCGAAGCCGGTGATGATGTTACGGGCCCAGTGTGGGAAGACCTCGAGGAACTCGCCGTCATCGAACACGAGCTTGATCACCTCGTGCATGTCGTAAGGCTTGCTCGACTCGTCCGGTATGAGGTCCACCAGCCTCTGCTCCTGGCGGCCGGGATCGTCGGTCGGCGGGAAGTAGGGAGAGTTCTCGGCGTTGTTCGAGGGGAGGAAGCTCAGCAGGTAGCGGACCATCTGCAGGGTGTGCTCCTCGTCCTCACCTACGAAGTGGCAGGAGCCGGACTTGGAGGCGTGAGCCATCGCCCCTCCCAGCTCCTCCTGGGTGACGTCTTCCCCGGTTACGGTCTTGATCACCGCCGGGCCGGTTATGTACATGTGGGAGGTGCCCTGGCTCATAAACACGAAGTCGGTGATGGCGGGGGAGTAAACTGCCCCGCCGGCGCAGGGGCCGAGGATCACCGAGATCTGGGGGATCACCCCCGAGGCCCGCACGTTGCGGTCGAAGATGTAGGCGTAGCCCGCGAGTCCCGAGGCCCCCTCCTGGATACGGGCACCTCCGGAGTCGTTCAGGCCGATCACCGGAGCCCCCGTGGCCATCGCCAGATCCATGATCTTGCAGATCTTCTCGGAGACCACCTCGCCCAGCGATCCCCCGAATACCGTGAAGTCCTGCGAGAAGACGAAGACCTTCCGCCCGTCGATCGTGCCCCAGCCGGTGACGACGCCGTCGCCGTAGGGCCTCTTGCGCTCCATGCCGAACCCGGTCACACGATGGCGGGCGAGCATGTCGGTCTCGGTGAAGGAGTCCTTGTCGAGCAGGAGCTCGAGGCGTTCGCGAGCGCCCAGCTTTCCCTTCTCGTGCTGGCTATCGATCGCCTCCTGCCCGCCACCTGCGAGCGCCTCCGTGGTGCGCTTGCGCACCTGCTTGATCCGGTGGGTGACCGAGATGGCATGCGATCCGGCGGCTTCCCGATCGGCGGGAATCTGGTCCTGGTCGGGCCTGGGCTCTGTCTTTGCCATGGAGGGAGTTTATCTGGGTGAGACGGTGAAGCGATGTTACCGGCGTTCGGCGAGCTCTTTGGTGGCTTCAAGCACGTCCTTCACCGTGTCGATCCCTCTCCAGTAACCGTGAATCCGGTAGCCGGCGAGCTTCCCTTGCTCGGCAAGCTCGGGAAAGGTGGAGTCCTCGTGATCGCCCTTGTCGGGCAGCATCGGCACGCACTCCGGGTCCAGGGCGTAGATGCCGCCGTTGATCCAGTAGGGGAGAACCGGGCTCTGGCGAAAGCCCCGGATCAGCCCGCCGTCCAGGTCGGCAATCCCCCAAGTGGTCTGATAGGCCGCCAAAGCGACGGTCGCCAGTGCTTCCTGCGAGCGATGATGCTCCAGCATCTCGGCCAGCGGGAACTCAACCATAACGTCGCCGTTGAGAGCAAAGAAGGTCGAGGCCTTGTCGCTGAGTTGGGCTGCCGCAAACTTCAGGCCCCCTCCGCGGCCCAACGGTTCCGGCTCGACGGCGTAGGTCAGAGTCGCGCCGTTAATGCTGGTTTTGGAAAGGTGTTCCTGGATGACCTCGGCCTTGTAGCCGCACGAGACCACGATCCGATCGACGCCGTTCGCGGTCAGCCAGCGCAGCTGATGTTCGACGATCGGCACGCCGGCAACCTCGACCATCGCCTTCGGGCGGTCGTCGGTGTAAGGACGCATTCGGGTGGCCTTGCCGCCGGCCAGGATTATCGCCTGCATCAACTCATACTATCGGCGCATTCGCCTCTCTAGCTCTGCGTCCTGACAGGTATCCGGCGATCTTGGCCAGGTCCACCAGGAGCTCCAGCGCCGGCAGGGCTACCGTCGCGGCGGCTGCCTCGGCGGGCGGCAGCCGCCTCCAGGCCCGCCGGTACGCGGGAAACATCCGGGCCGCTCCAAAAGCCGCCGGGATCCACAGCAGAACCGGTCTGCGAGCTGCTACGCCCAAAAAAAGGCCCCCCCCGGCGTAAGACAGGAATCGTAGCGCGTGCCGGCGAGGGTACATCCCGGCTTTCCCGTCGCCCTCGGCGTAGCGGAAATACTGCCGGAGGGTGGACGTGAGATCCGGGCGGAGGCGCCAGCGAACCACTGCCTCCGGAGCAAATACCCGCCTGGCGCCCTGCTCCAGCACCCGAAAGTTGAAGTACATGTCCTCACCGATGTTCAGCCACTCCGGATAGCCGCCTGCCTTTTCCCAGATCTGCTTGGTGAAGGCCACCGAGCGCGACGAGGGCATGAATCTCTCCGGCTTGATCTCGTCCGCATCGGGGAGGTTTAAGCAGCCCAGAATCCTCTCGAACTTCGACCGGGAGTCCGGTTGGTAGAAGCCCATCACCACCTCGACCTGCTGAGTTTCAAAGGGCTTTATGAGCTCTTCAAGCCACTCCGGCTTCGGTGTACATCCGGCATCCGTTGCTGCGATCACCGGACCGGCGGCCTCCTTGATGGCGACGTTTCGCCCTGCCGAAATGTTCGCACCCGGCAGGCTCTTGACGATCACCCCCGGGTGCGACGACGCCCAGCCCTGAAGCATTTCCAGGGTGCCGTCGGTGGACCCTCCATCGACTATCACGATTTCGTCCGGAACCCGGGTCTGGGCTTCGACGGCCTTGATCAGGTCGTCGACGGTCGACGCCTCGTTGAGCATCGTGACTATCAACGAGACTTTCAACTCTGGGCTGCTCTTTCGTAGGCCAAGCGCGTGGTGTCGGCGGTGGCCTTCCACGAATACTGCCCCGCTCTTTCGCGCCCCTCGTTCGCAAGCCTTTCGCGCAGCTCTTCGTCGGTGGCCAGCTTAACCAACCCCTCGGCGATCCCGGAGGTGTCCGACGGGTCTGCCAGCAATGCTGCCGAGCCGGCCAACTCGGCCAGAGCAGGCGTCGTACTCGTCAGCGAAGGGAGTCCGAACGCGAACGCTTCGAGCAGAGGTATTCCAAACCCCTCATAGAGGGACGGGAAAGCGAACACCGCGGCACGGGAGTACAGCGAGGCGAGCTCGAGCCCACTCATCTTGCCGGTGAGTAATATCCGGTGGCCCAGCTGGAGCGATTCAATCGCGTCGGCAACCTGCTCTTGAGCCCAGCCGGGGGAGCCTGCGATCACCAGGCTCCAGTCCTTGAGCTCCCCCTGGCACTCGGCGAAGGCTTTCACGAGGCGTATCTGGTTCTTGCGAGGTTCCACCGTGCCGACGCACAGGATGTACGGATCCGTCAGCCCGATCCGGTCGAAGATCTGATCGTGGCGGAGGCTCTCGGGGGTCAAGTTGGGAGCTTCAGGGGTGACGACTATACGATCCGGGTCCACCGAGTGCCGGTCGATCAGGTCCTTGCGGGTTGCCTCCGACACCGCGCACAGAACCTTGGCCCTGTCCAGGGCTTGTCGCAGGCCCTTCAAGTAGATCCGCCTCCAGACGGCCGGCACCATCTCGGGCATGGTCTCGACCGCCAGGTCGTGGATCGTTGCGACCAGCCTGCCTCCCGCCGGCGGAATCGCCAGCCCGGTGGCGTGGACGATGTCGATCTCGCCACGGATCTTCGGCCGGCCGGTGAAGTTCCAGGCGGCGTAGAGCTGGGGCACCGGCAGCGCCGGCCGGATCAGGTCTTCGGTGCTCCACCGGGAAGGGGGCTCCGCAGTCCTCGAGATGATCAGCTGGTAGGAGTGGCCGTCGCCCGAGGCCACCAGCTCGTCCACCAGGTGTCGGACATACACGCCGATCCCGCCTGGGATCTCGTGGGCCGCCGGATCGGCGTGGATGGCGATCTTCATCCGACCTCGGCCCTCTGCCGCGCCCGGCGGATGAATGCCCGGACCCCGTACTCGTACCTCTCAAACGAGGGCTCCAGCTGACGCCACGAAATCTTACGGGCCTCCTGGATCCTCCTCCTCTTGGACAGCTGCGAAGGCATGAGCCGGAAGAACTGGGCCCATGCCAGGGGGAGCGCGGCGGGCCGCAGGCTCAGCATGTGCAGTGTCGCTCTCACCTCCGTGTATCCGATTCCGGCGATATGCCTGATGAAGCTGGCGGGGTCGTCGTTCCGCAGCATCACCAGCAGC
Organism: Actinomycetota bacterium; assembly: GCA_040905645.1. GTDB lineage: Bacteria > Actinomycetota > CADDZG01 > JAHWKV01 > JAHWKV01 > JBBDRH01. The sequence continues at coordinate 7,372 of JBBDRH010000003.1, read as the reverse complement.
CGGTTGCGATGGTTACACGCCAGTATGAACGTGGAAGCCTTGCTGCCCGTGCCGCCCCTGAAGTGAGTCCCGGTGGCTGCAGGAACATAGGCAAACCCCCATCCGCGCAGCTGGGCCCGCCACGACAGGTCGAAGTCCTCGAAGTAGGCAAAGAACTCCTCGTCGAAGTACTCGCCGTCGATGGCGATGTCTTCCAGCATCGCTCTGCGGTACAAGGGAGCCGCCCCGCAGACGCTGAAGAGGGCGAGGTTCCGGTCGTACTGTCCGAGGTCGGGCTCGCGTTCGCCCCGGTCCACCGCCCTTCGGTTGCGATAGACGATGTGGCCGGTGGTGTCGAGGATCCGGGGCTCGGAGTCGCCGGGCCGGAAGAGCTTGCCGGTCACTCCGCCGACGGCAGGGTCGGCCAGCGCCTCGGCACACAGTCGCAGGTAGGAGGGCTCGAGGACGACATCGAGGTTGATCAGCGCCACCAGATCCCCGGTGGTCTCGTCGATCCCCCTGTTCATTCCCCCCGCGAAGCCGGCGTTCCTCTCAAGCTTGACCAGCCTGACCTGAGGAAACTGCGCCTGGACGGCGAGGTCGGAGCCGTCGGCCGAGGCGTTGTCCACGCAGACGATCTCCGCCAACGCGGGCTCTTGAGCCACCAGGGAGGAGAGGCAGTCCAGAACCATCTGGCCGCCGTTGTAGTTTAGGACCACCGCCGAGTAGGACATTTGCTCAAGCCTAGACAATGATCTACACGATGAGTGCGCGGACCGTTGCCCTCCTGACCTTAGTTTTCCTGTCGGCTGTCGTTGCCTGTCAGCCCAGCCAGATCGATTCCCAGGATCAGCTGACGATCGCGGGGAAGCTGCTGAGACAGGACGGGTCCCCGGCTCCCGTCGGGGAGGTGGTGCTCGCCCCCGGCTTCGGCGGCTTCGGTGAGCTGCTGGGCGGCACGTTTTTTACCCTGATATCGGCAGGGCTGGTGTGCCTGGCGGACTCGCCGCCCGAGCTCTGCGAGGTCTTTCGTGAGCGGGCGCAGACCGGCGAGGTCCGGGCCGACGGCAGTTTCTCTCTGGCGGCCCGGGGCAGCGACACTCGGACCTTCTTCGGAAACGCACGGCCGTTGACGCTGACCGCCCGACTGCCTGAGGGGCAGGTAATTCCTGCGATCTTCCGGGTTCAGACCCTGCAGCTGGAGCTTCCGGAGCTTCGCTTCTGGGAGCCGGAGGTTAAAGCTGGCAGCGGCAGGGTGGAGTGGGAAGCCCTTCCCGACTCCGGCTACGGAGAAGGCGACGGCTACCAGGTTCTGTTCGAGGATGGCGAGGGCCGGCAGGTATGGCAGTTCCGGTCCGGCGGGACGCAGCTCGCATATGACCCGAGAATCGTCGAGGATACCCGGGGCGGCCAGACCGTCGTGGCGCAGCGCAAGGACGTCGCCCCCGGCACCACCCTGGAGCTCGCATACCGCTCTGCCCAGGTCCTCTTCAGGGGCGAGGGCCCACCTCCGTCGAGGGGGCTTCCCTGCTCCTACCAGGAGGAGGGAAGCCAACCGGTGACTCTCGACCCCAGCCCCCTGACCCACCGGGACCTTTTTTCCGCAGCACGACTTCCCGATCCACGGCCCGGCCCCTTGGTGGAACCCGGCGGAACCGATCCGGTGCCGCGGACGCGCAGCCTGATCGTTGACCTGGGATCGGTCCGGAACGTCTCGCTGGTGGTTCTGAGAGGATGTTCGTGCACGCTCGCGGTCTCGCCCGACGGACGGAGCTGGAGCGAGCTCGACTCCCAGACCGGTGACTGGTCACATCCGGGGTCCGCAAGCCTCCGCGCGAGGAGCGTGCGCGTGTCGGGGGATATCGGCCTGATCAGGGAGATCTCGATCTGGTCCTAGGGCCCGCAACTAATCCCGTGGCGGACCCTTAGGCTTCTACCAATGGAAAACCCGCCTCCCGGTCCGCCGGCGCTGGCTGCAGTCGTGATCAACTACGACTCCGGCAAACATCTGGGAAACTGTCTGGCCGAGCTTTCAGCCGCGGCCGGGGATGCACCCGGGGACTTCATCGTCGTCGACAACGCATCGACCGACGACAGCCTCAGCGCGGCGAAGGACCACTCGGCGGTGCAGGTGATCCAAAACCCCAGGAACGTGGGTTACGGCACGGCGTGCAACGAAGGGTTCCGTACCACGGCGGCGCCCTTTGTGTGCTTCCTCAACCCGGACGTCGTGCCCGCCCCGGGGAGCCTGTCCGCAATGGCGTCGGCGATGGCGGAGCGTCCGGAGGTGGGAGTGCTCGGGCCGCGGCTCAACAACCCGGATGGTTCTCGCTACCCGTCGTGCCGGGTGGTTCCGAGTCTTTCCGTGGCCGTCGGCCACGCGGTCTTCGGCCTGCTGACTCCGAACAATCGATTCACGCGCGCCTACCAGCTCCTCGACGGGGATCATGCTGTCGAGCAGGAGGTGGATTGGGTTTCCGGAGCCGCGATGATGGTCCGCCGGGAGGCCTTCGAGCGGGTCGGCGGCTTCGACGAGAGCTACTTCATGTACGTGGAGGACGTGGACCTGTGCAGCCGCCTCCGCCACGCAGGGTGGAAGGCGGTCTACTTTCCCGAGGCGCAGATGATGCATCACGTGGCCGGATCGAGCAGGCGCACTCCCTACAAGATGATCTTCCACCACCACCTGAGCCTCTTGCGGTACGCCCTCTCGCGCACCCGGGGCATCAAACGATTGGCGCTTCCGCTCATCGTTGCCGGTCTTGTTCTGCGGATGCTCCTGGTGTGGCTGGTTTTCCTCCTTCGACACGGCAGGAAAGCGCACCGCGCATCGATTCATATGGGGTAAGCCGCGGTTCGAGAACTCCATTAAAGCGTGAGCGGGTTTCCAAAAGGGATTTGCAGGCAGAACGTCTGCCTCGACCCGGTTTTCGCGGTGTAAAGTTTGCCACATGCCGAAAAACGTTTCCGCGATCGTGCTGAACTTCAACGGGAAACACTTCCTCGATTCCTGCCTGGAGTCTCTGGGGGAGCAGAGCTACCCCTCGGCGCAATTCGAGATCGTGCTCGTCGACAACGGCTCGACCGACGGCTCGGTCGAGCACGTCAAGAGCCGGTGGCCCAAGGTGCGGGTTCTTCAGCTCGATAAGAACCTCGGCTTTGCGGGAGGGATCAACGCCGGGGTTCAACACGCCAAAGGTGAGTACGTCGCGCTCATCAACAACGATGCGCGGGCGCATCCGGACTGGCTGCGCAACGGTCTCGCGGGATTTCGCAAGTCGCTGGACGTTGCGATGGTGGCCTCGAAGATCCTGACTCTGGACGGCAAGACCATCGACTTTGCCGGCGGCGCCCTGTCGTTCTACGGCCACGGCTTCAAGATCGGGGTCAACGAGCCGGACGAGGGCCAGTACAACCGTCCCGGTGACACCCTGTTCGGCTCCGGCTGTGGGCTCTTCATCCCCAGGGACCTGTTCCTGGAGGTGGGGGGGTTCGACGAGGACTACTTCGCCTTTTTCGAGGATGTGGACCTGGGCTGGCGCCTATGGCTGCTCGGCCATCGGGTTCTGTACGAGCCGAGCTCGGTCGTGTACCACCACCATCACGGCACTGCCGAGGGTCTGGGGACGGAGAGAGAACGATTCCTGCTCGAGAGAAATGCCCTGGCGACGATCCTGAAGAACTACTCGGACAAGACCCTCGCACGTGCCCTCCCGGCGGCGCTGATGCTTGCGGTCGAAAGAGGCCTGACCTACTCGGAGCTCGACCGGCAAGCCTACGACCTGGCATTCGCCCCCGAAGCTGCCGTAACCATCCCCGAGGTCTCCTCGATGACTGTGTCTCATCTCCTGGCCATCTCCGAGGTGAGCCGTCAGATGCCCGGTATTTTTGCCAAACGGGAGTTTGTCCAGACGAGGCGAAAGCGGACCGACACCGAAATCCTGTCCTTGTTCCACCGGGCTCTCACGCCGAACGTATCCGACGAAGGCTTTGGAGTGACGCTTTCCTCGCTGGTCGCGCAGCTGGGGCTCGACTCCATCTTCACCGGCCGCATAAAGGTGGTGGTGATCACCGGGGATACTGTGTCCTCCAAGATGGCCGGGCCGGCCATCCGCGCCTGGGAGATGTCGGCCGAGCTGGCTCGCAAACACGACGTCCGGATGCTGGTTCTCAAAATTTGCGATATTGAGCCCAAGACCTTCTCGCTCGACGTCCTGTCGCCGGCGACGCTTCCGGATCACCTAGATTGGGCGGATGTGGTGGTGTTTCAAGGGTTCATAATGTACAAACACCCGATCGTCGCCGAGTGCGGCAAGGTATTGGTTGCCGACCTCTACGACCCGTTCCATCTCGAGAACCTGGAGATGTTTAGGGAGGACGAGCCGGGCATCCGCCGCAACATATTCGAGAGCGATCTCCAGGTGATCAGCGATCAGCTTCGCACCTGCGACTTTTTCATCTGCGCCAGCGAGAAGCAGCGGGATTTCTGGTTGGGCCAGCTCGCCGGCGCGGGACGTCTGAATCCGGCCGTCTACGACAAGGACCCGACTCTGCGCAGCCTGATCGATGTCGTTCCCTTCGGACTGTCCTCCGACCCGCCGCTGCACACTCAGAAGGTGTTGCGAGGAGTGCTGCCCGGCATCGGCGAGGACGACAAGCTCATTTTGTGGGGCGGGGGAATCTACAACTGGTTCGATCCGCTGACCCTGATCAATGCGGTGGACCAGGTGTCGAAGGACCATCCCGAGCTCAAGCTGTTCTTCATGGGCCTTGCCCACCCCAACCCGGACGTGCCGGAGATGCGTATGGCCGCCCAGGCGCGCCGGCTGGCTGCCGAGCTGGATCTGGAGGGCACCCACGTGTTCTTCAACGACGGCTGGGTCCCCTACGAGGAGCGGGCCAACTACCTGTTGGAGTGCGACATCGGCGTCTCGTGCCACCTGGAGCACATCGAGACTACGTTCTCCTATCGCACCAGGGTGCTCGACTACTTCTGGGCCGAGCTCCCGGTGATCGTCACCCGCGGGGACGCGTTGAGCCAGCTCGTGGAGGAGCGCGCTCTCGGGCTCACCGTGGGCCCCGGCGACGTCGAGGGGTTTGCTGCCGCGATAACCCGCATGCTGGAGGACGACGAGTTTGCCCGGGAATGCCGGCTCAACGTGGGCAAGCTGCGTCCGGAGCTGGCCTGGGGGCAGATCATCAAGCCTCTCGACATATTCTGCTCGCACCCCCGCCGCGCCCCCGACCGGCTCGAGGAGGGCAGGGTCGGCCTTCGAATGAGCCCCCGGCGCCGCCTGATGCGGCGTATGGCCGCGGCGTGGGAGGAGGGCGGCCCCATCCTGGTGGTCACCCGAGCCGCCGGTTACGGCAAGCGGCTCGTCCTCAAGCGTCTAACCGGGTAGAACCGGCTGGTTCGGGGTTGGTTTGCCGGGGCCGGCAGGCCGCTCCGCACGGGACCGCCGCGCGACTGAGGTAGCCGTCCCGCCCCCGTCCCCGTTCTCGTACTCGTCCTCGTCCTCGTCCTCGTCCTCTTTGTATTCCTCCCCGGTGTGCTCCGCCACCCGGGTCATATAGGCCCGGATCACGTCCCTGGTCTTGCCGCTGGTCATCAAGCGGCCATGCTCGAGCCAGGCGGCCGAGTCGCACAGATCCTTCACCATCGCCATGGCGTGAGTGACCAGCACAATGGTGCAACCCGAGTCCTTCAGCTCCTGAAACTTGGCCCGGCATTTTTTCTGAAACTCGGCATCGCCCACCGCCAGGACCTCGTCGACCAGCAGGATGTCCGGCGAGACGTTGATGGCGACCGAGAACCCCAGGCGCACGTACATTCCGGAGGAGTAGTTCTTCACCGGGGTGTCGATGAAGCGCTCGATTCCTGAGAAGTCCACAATCTCGTCGAACTTTCGATTCAGCTCCTTGGCAGGGATGCCCAAAATCGCCCCGTTCAGAAAGATGTTCTCCCGGCCGGACAGCTCGGGATGGAATCCGGCTCCCAGCTCGAGCAGGGCGGACATGGAGCCGGTGGAGGTGACGGAGCCCCGGTCGGGGACGAGGATCCTGGCCATACACTTGAGCAGCGTCGACTTACCGGAGCCGTTCTCGCCGATGAAACCGTAGGTCGAGGCCTGGGGAATCTCCAGGGAGACGTCCTGGAGCGCCCAGAACTCCTCGTACACCCCCCGGCGTCGCCTCAGGACCGCCTGCTTGATGGTCTGATTGCGCTCATGGTAGATGCGGAAGCGCTTCGAGACGGTGTCGGCCACCAGGGCTGCTTCGCTCACAGCTCCTCCGCAAATCGGCCCTCGAGCTTGCGGAATATCCAGAGGCCAACGGCCATGGATACTGCCGCGCACAGGGCCATCCAACCGAAGGTGCTCGCTTTGGGGAGCTTCAGATCGTAGAAGATGGCCCGATAGGCGTCGACGAAATGAACCATCGGATTGAGCCGGTAGATCGCCTCGATGGGAATGTGAACCCCCCGGACGGTGGCGTCTCGCACCAACGTGATCGGGTAGAGGATGGGGGTTGAGTAGAACCAGAGGAGCAGCAGGATCGAAAGAAAGTGCTCGATGTCCCTGAAGTACACGTTCAGCGCCGATAGGGCCAGGCCCAACCCCAGCACGAAGAACATCTGGAGGACGATCACCAGCAGGGCCACCGGAAGGAAGGGGAGGACCATCTGCCCCACAATCAACAGCGCCGCCGATAAAACCCCTAGCTCGATCAGCAGGTTGGTGTTTGCCGACAGGACGGTGGCTGCCGGGAGAACGGCTCTGGAGAAGTAAACCTTCTTGATCAACGAAGCGTTGCCGATCACCGCTCCGCAGGAACCGCTGAGCCCCGTCGACAGGAAGTTCCAGGGCAGCAGCGCACAAATGAGGAAGAACCCAAAGCTCTGCAGGCCGCTGGGGTCGCCCCGGTGGGGCTGAATCTTCAGGAAAAATCCGAAGACGAAGCTGAAGATGAGCATCGTGGCGATGGGGTTCACCATCGACCAGGCCCACCCCATCACCGACCGCTTGTATTTGGTGCGATTCTCTCGGAGGGTCAGGTTGATCAACAGTGAGCGCGCGGCGGGAAAGCCGCTAAGTCTTAGCGTGTCCACGCCGACTACCATACCGTTCCCCTAGCCCGTCGTTGCCGGAGGAGCGGCCTACCCGGGCGGCGAGCCACCCGCCGGAGGTTGGCATCAAATAAGCTCATAGTGTGCAGTTGCCCATTTTGGACCGATTGGTTTTCGCAAGGGATAATTGGGCGCGAACCCTTTGTCAGGCGCGGACAGGGCAAAGAAAAGTATTTCCCGGCTTCGCGCATCGGCTCGACATCGAGACCGAGGAGCTTAAGCTGAACTATTTCGCCACACACCCAGACGAAAGCGCTCAAGTTGCAG
>JBBDRH010000002.1:0-13942 GCA_040905645.1 Actinomycetota bacterium | reverse complement strand
GATGCTGATGCGCTGCGCGATAAGATCGCCGGCGCCAACGCCGGGCCCATCTACATCGCCGTGCTGCCAGATGAGGCACGAGGGCAGGCGGGTGGAAGCACAACCGAGGTGCTCCAGGAGATCGTCAACGCCATGCAGCGCGACGGGACCTACGCCGTGGTGATCGGCAACGAGCTCCGAGCAGGCAACACCAGAGTTGCCGGCACGGTTCCCGCACTGGCCACCGAGGCCGTTGAAGCCAACCAGGGCGGTACGCCGGCGGCAGTCCTCTCGGACTTTGTCGACCGGCTTGCCCAGGCCTCGTCTGAGGGCGGCCTGGAAGGTAGCAGCGACGGCGGCGGCGGCTCACCCCTGGTCCCGTTGGGGCTTCTGGCGGTAGGCGGCGGCGTCGTTGCCGCGGTGATGCGTAAGCGCAAGAAGGCCAGCTCGGCCCTCTCGGAACAGCGCCTCAAAGAGGTCAAGGGCGTCGCCTTGGAGGACCTCGTCGCCCTGGGCGAAGACCTTCGTGAGTTGGATCTGCAGGTCGAGATGCCCACGGCCGACCCCCGGGCCAAAGAAGAGTACGTGAGAGCTCTCGGCGAGTACGAGGAGGCGACCAGGGATCTCGACAAGGCCAACCGGCTTCAGGACATCCAGAAGGTCTCGCAGGATCTGGCGGAGGGTCGCTACGCGATCCAGTGCGCCAAGGCCCGCCTGGAGGGCAAGGAACCGCCCCCCAAGCGGGAGCCCTGCTTCTTCGATCCTCGCCACGGCCCCTCGGTCACCGAGGTGGAGTGGTCGCCGGACGGTTCGGGCGCCACACGCCGCGTCCCGGCGTGTGCAGCCGACGCCGCGATGGTGGCGGGCGGCACCAGCCCCAAAGGCAGGGAGATCACGGTTGAGGGAAGGCGAGTCCCCTACTGGGAGGCACCCGCCTACTACGGCCCCTGGGCCGGCGGTTATTGGGGCGGCGGCGGTCTGCTCCAGGGCATGATCCTAGGCTCGATGTTCGGTGGCGGCTTCGGCGGCGGCTGGGCCGGCGGCGTGGGTGGCGGAGACTCCGATGCCGGCGGTGGGGGCGATTTTGGAGACTTCGGCGGTGGCGGTTTTGGCGGGGGCGACTTCGGCGGTGGCGGTTTTGGCGGGGGCGACTTCGGCGGAGGGGATTTCGGCGGGTAGCATCGTTCTCACCTTCTGAAGGATTCAGAAATAGGGATCGGAGGCACTACACATGGGACTGGCGCAACGCGTCTCTGCGATTTTCAAGGCCAAAGCCAGCAAAGCATTGGACAAGGCGGAGGACCCTCGGGAGACCCTCGACTACTCCTACGAAAAACAGCTCGAGCTTCTCCAGAAGGTCAGGCGCGGCCTCACCGACGTAGCCACCTCGCGCAAGCGAGTTGAGCTGCAAGCCCAGCAGCTCAAGGCTTCCGCCGAGAAGCTGGAGGATCAAGCCAAGCAGGCGCTGGGTCAAAATCGCGAAGATCTGGCCCGCGAGGCCGTCTCGCGGCGAACCTCAATCCTCACCCAGCTATCGGACCTGAAGGCCCAGCACGACCAGCTGCGCTCCGAGGAGGACAAGCTTGCCGATGCGTCACGGCGGCTTCAGGCCAAGGTTGACGCTTTCCGGATCAAGAAAGAAACGATCAAGGCCACCTACACCGCGGCGGAAGCGTCCACGAGGATCAGCGAGGCGGTCACGGGCATCTCCGAGGAGATGGGGGACGTGGGCCTGGCGATGCAGCGGGCACAGAACAAGACCGAGCAGATGAGGGCGCGGGCCGGCGCCCTCGACGAGATGATCGCGTCGGGCGCACTCGAGGACCTCTCGCAGTCGACCGACCCGATTCAGGCGCAGCTGGACAGCTTCAACCAGTCCACCGGCGTGGATCTGGAGCTGGACCGTTTGAAGAAGGAGCTGGGCCAGGGGTCGGAGCAGAAGGCCATCGAGGCCAAAGAAGGGGGCCCGGCGTGATCATAAGAATTCTCGGCGAAGGCCAGTTCGAAGTTCCCGCAGAGGCGATGGATGAGCTGAACGCGCTGGACGATTCGTTAACCTCATCCATCGACTCGAACGACGAGGAAGCTTTCCGGAGCGGCCTTTCCCAACTCCTCAGAGGGATACGGGATAAGGGCTCAGTGCTGGCCGAGGACTACCTGGGCCCCTCCGACCTGGTCCTCCCGGGAGAGGATGCTACGGTCGAGGAGGTCAAGGAGCTGTTGACCGACGAGGGCCTCATCCCGGATTGAGCTTCGGGATTTCTGGGTAACTTCCCCCTAACGACCAAGACACGAAGTTTGGAAGGAGGTAACCCATGGCCGACACTGAGCAGTCGATGGGCGAGACCGAGGCCAAAACGCCGGAAGTGTTCGACAGCGGCGCAAGCAGCGGCACAGCCACCGACTTCACGCAGGTCAAGCCGCTCAGCGAGAGCGAAGACCCTGCGCACGCCAACTTCTTGCCCACCGAGGGCCACGACGTCCCGGAGGGCTTGATCTCGGATCGTGAAGGAGAAGAGTCGTAGCGAACAGCACTTCTTGACTGAGGCCGCTTCGAAGCCGGAGCGGCCTCAAGTGTTTCCCGGAGCCCTTTCGAAAAGCTCAACCCGGTTTCCTGCCGGATCCCTGACGAAACACCGCCTTGCTCCCCAGAGATCCCGCGCCTGTAGTACCACCATCTTGTGCGCAGCAAGCTGCGCTCTCACCGCGTCGTACTCGTTACCGAGATCGAGCGCGAAGTGGGCCGGGTCCACAACCGGATCCCCGATTATCAGATGTACCTGGGTGTTCTCGAAGCCCAGCCAGCGGCCCGGTGTATCGGCCGCGAGCTTCACTGGGCGAGTCTGGGAAACCCCACCCAAAATGTTGTAAAAGGACTCGACGGCCGGCAGAAGGCCCTCGTCGGGCACCGTAACGGTCACGTGCTGGACTCGGGCCATCCGCCGGCGTCTCGCTACAGAAAGTGACCGAGCGCCAGAAACGCCAGTCCCAACGCAATCAGGTTCAGAGTGCCGAGAGAAACCGCAAACGCCGCGAGTATGAAACACAATGCCGCAATTCCAAACATGATCCGGTTGGTGCCCACATTCCTCACAACTCCATCCCCCCTGTTGAATCGCCGCCGCCTCATCCCTTCCCCCTCCCTCGCCCTGTACCGGGCACCTGGAATCTATACCCCAGCGGCGCCGGCCCCAAAGAGAGAATCAGTGGCCTTTCGGTTGCTGTGCTTCGGCCGCCGCCCCCACCGCAACGAGATCCTCGACACCTGCCACTTCGATGGGAGCTGCCTGGTAGCGGCGGCGCTGGCGGATCTCCAGATGGCGAGCCACCCGGCTGAGCGTGAAGTTAACGATCAGATAGAAGACGGCCACGAGGCTGAGGGTCTGCAGCGGGTTCCGGCCGAACTCACCCGCGATCTGGCCCACCCGCAACAGCTCCTCGAACCCGACAACAAAGCCCAGTGAGGTGTCCTTTAGAAGGGTTACGGACTGGCTGACGATTGTCGGCGTCATCCGGCGAAACGCCTGCGGAAGAATCACCAGTCGCATTACGGACCAGTAGGGCAATCCGACCGACATCGCCGCCTCGCTCTGTCCCCGATCCAAAGACAGGATTCCCGCCCGGAAGATCTCGCCAAAGACCGCTGCGTTGTAGGCGCTCAACGCGACGACGAGGGACCAGTACCGGGAGAGGTTGATTCCCGCATACGGAAGAGCAAAGAAGTTGAAGAAGATGAGCAGGATCAGCGGAAAGGCCCGGAAGAACTCTACGTAGGCGCGAGCCGCGGTCTTCACGGGAATCGACCGGGAGATCCGGCCGAGGGCGAGAAGCCCACCCAACGTTGCGGCCAGGACCAGGCTGAGGGATGCAGCTTTCAGCGTGTTGGCCAGACCGCCGAGGAAAAAGCGGATCACTTCCGGACGAGTCAGTAGCTCCCATTGGGCTGCGTCCAGCTGCCCCGCATCCTTCAGGCGCCGGAACGCAACCCATACCAGGTAAACAATGGCCAATGAAGCCAGGACCGATGCGATGGCGACTCTGCGGCGCCCCCGCGGCCCCAGGGCGTCACCCAAGACCGGTGCGCTCATCGTTTGATCGCCGTTCTTCGTTCGATCACGCCGAACACATAGCCGGTGGGCAGAGTCATCATCAGGTATGCGGCGGCAGTGCCGCCCAGGATCTCGAACGGCCTGCCGGTATCGGCGATCAGCCGGACGCTCAGCCACGCCAGCTCATGCACCGCGATGACCGAAGCGAGCGATACGTTTCGCAGCAGTGCGCTGAACAAGCTCCCGATCGCCGGCACCACCGACCTCAAGGCCTGCGGGAGTATGACCAGGATCAACGATTGAGGAAAGGTGAGCCCTATCGCCCGAGCGGCCTCCGCTTGACCGCGGGCAACCGTGTTTATGCCCGAGCGAACCGCCTCGGCTATAAACGAGCCGGTGTAGACGGCCATAACGATGACCGCCGAGACAAACTCCGAGTAGAGAATGCCGATCTTCGTAAAGCCAAAGTAGAAAAGGACCAGGAGCACCAGAGGAGGGATGTTCCGGAACGTCTCGACATAAAACGTTCCGGCCGCCCTGAGCGGGGCCACCGGGCTAACTCGGAACGAGGCAATCAGCACTCCGATCAGCAGCGCACCGGCAAAGCTCGCCAAAGCGAGCTCCGCCGTGGTGCGCATTGCCCCGGCAAAGGCGCCGAGGTGGCTGAGCACGACCTCCACGGGACCTCGGCGCCAGGGGCTGTATCTCTAGCTGCGGTCGATCAGTTGGTTGTGGTAGTTGCGGGAGCGGTCGTGCTAGTCGCCCCGGTCGTGGTTGCACCCGGGCTCGCTCCTGAGGACGCGTACCTGTCCACCGAAGGAGGCTCGGGAGTCTCGATTCCGGCGGTTCCGACGGTCCGCTCGAACGCGGCTTCCCAGCTGCCGTCCTCGTAGCTTTCATCTATCTTGTCGTTGAGGAAGTCGCGGAAGGCATCGTCGCCCTTCTTGATGCCTACGCCGTAGGGCTCGGTGGTGAATGTTTGGCCTACCAGCTTGAAAGTCGCCCCTCCGTCCTCCCTGATCAGTCCGACGAGGATGGTGTTGTCGGTGGTCACCGCCTCTACCCTGCCGTCCCTGAGCGCTTCGGCGCACCTGGAGTAGGTGTCGAAGCTGATCGAGATGTCCGCTTGAGGTGCCTCGGCCACAACGTTCGCAATCGAGGTGGAACCCTGAACCGAGCAGACCTTCTTACCGTTGAGATCCTCGACCCCATTGATAGAGTCGTCGTCTACCTTGACCATGATGTCCTGGCCGGCGACGTAGTAGGGACCCGCAAAGTCGACCACCTGCTTGCGGGTGTCGTTGATCGTGTAGGTGGCGACTATGAAGTCGACCGAGCCCTGCTGGATGTTGGCCTCTCGGACCGGGGTCGGCGTCTCGACGAAGTCGACCTTCTCAGCAGCCTCCTCGAGCGTGCCGCCGAAGATTCCCTGGGCGATGATCTTGGCCATCTCGACATCGAAACCTTCGATCTCGTCGGTGATCGGGTTCCTCTGCCCGAACAGCGGCTGGTCGAACTTCGTCCCGACGATTACGTTGCCCCGCTTTTGGATCGTGTCCATGGTGGAGCCCGCGGCGAACTGCGGGGCCTCCTTGGATTCTGCGGCTTCGGTGGGGCTCTCCTCCGCCTCCGGCTCCGAGGGGCCGCAAGCCGCAGCCACCATCGCCAGAGCTACGAGCAGGGCCAACAGGCTGATTCGGGATTTGCGCATAGGTTTCCTCCTTTTGAGTGCCGCATCAAGCCTTCGGGGCGTTTGGCGGCGTGACCTTACCTGAAGCGACACTAGTGAGCGAGAATCTTGGACAAAAAGTCGCGCGCTCGTTCAGTTTCGGGCGCTGAAAAAAACTTCTCGGGGGGGCTCGCCTCGAGGATCTGGCCCCCGTCCATAAAAACGACCCGGCCGGCGGCCGAGCGAGCGAAACCCATCTCGTGACTTACGACAATCATCGTGGTGCCCTCGGAAGCGAGCTGGACCATCACATCGAGAACCTCCTTGATCATCTCGGGATCCAGAGCCGAGGTCGGCTCATCGAAAAGCATCAGCTTCGGCTCCATCGCCAGCGCTCGGGCGATGGCGGCCCGTTGTTGCTGTCCACCGGAAAGCTCGGCGGGATAACGGTCGGCCTTGTCCTCTATGCCCACCCGCTCCAGAATTTTCAGGGCGGCGGCGTTCGCCTGATCCTTCGACAAGCCGCGCACCTTGATCGGCCCCATCGTCACGTTCTGAAGGATGGACTTGTGGGCGAACAGGTTGAAGGACTGGAACACCATCCCGATATCGGCCCGCATCCGCGCCAGCGCCTTCCCCTCCTCGGGCAGCGGAGCGCCGTCGATGAGAATCGTGCCGCTGGTGATGGGCTCCAGGCGATTTATGCAGCGAATCAACGTGGATTTGCCTGATCCCGAGGGACCGATTACCATCACCACCTCCCCCCGCTCCACATCCAGGTTGATGCCGCGGAGTGCCTGCAGGGATCCGAAGGACTTGTGAACATCCTTCATCGAGACGATGGGGGTGGCGGCCACCTCAGCCTTTCGCCGTAACCTGGTGTTCTATGAGTTGGTCGTCGTGGCCGGCCCGGTGGTGGTGGTCGTCTGGGGTGGAGGACCCTCGAGCACAGGATTGTCCTCCCGGCAACCAGTAGACAGGCTCAGGCACGCCACCAAAGCGATCAACACCCGCCACCGCATACTCATAACGCCTCCTTACCCCGTCAGCCTCGAAGCTGTTTCTCCGCCCTCGTAATCCTAGTGCCTCTTCAGCCTGGTCAAAGGGCTCCGGCTTTGACGGGAACGCTCACGTCACGCGGCCCCGGGGCCTACCCCCGTTGCGGGGTCAGCTCTTTGGGCTTCAGCGCCTTGAGCCTGGCCTTCACCTCTTTGGAGTTGAGGAAATTGAACAGCGCCTCCACCGAGCTGCGCCTGTTCCGGCCTCGCTCGACTGCGATGTAGAGAGTTCGCTGGGCCTTGAGCGAGGGAATCGTCAGCACCCTGAGCCCGCCCTCCTCAGATAGGTCTCCGGGCTCCAGGGCATAAGAGGAAACGAACGAGAGCCCCACTCCGGCCTTGACCGCACGCTTGACCGCTTCCGTGGTCCCGAGCTCCAGCGCAACAGCAAGGTTCTCGGGATCGAGACCCACCGCGGCCATCGCCTCGGACACCATGCTCCGGGTACCCGAGCCCCGCTCCCGCAGCACCCACGATTGAAAAACAAGGTCGTCTCGCTGCACGGACCTCATACTCGCCAGCGGGTTTTCCACGGAGGCGATGAGGACCAGGTCGTCGGTGGCAAATGGCACCAGCTCCAGCTTGTCGATGGCCAGAGCCGCCCCGATCACCGCAATGTCGACCCGTCGAAGCAGCAGCTGTTCGACCACCGAGGCGGTGTCGGCCACCTGCACGCAGACCCGGATTGCCGGGTACGCCTCGCAGAACGGGCTGAGCAGCTTCGGGAGCAGGAACTCTCCGGGCACCGTGCTTGCCCCCACATCGAGCCTTCCTGCCGGGAGGGTCCCAAAGCTCATCATTGCCTCTTCCAGGCGCTCCGCGACCGAATTCAGCGCGCCCGCGTGGACATAAAGCTGCTCCCCTGCCGCGGTGGGAACCCAGTTGCGGCCCGACCGCATGATCAGCTTCGTCCCGAAATGCTCCTCGAGGGTGCGAATCTGGGCGCTGATGGCAGGCTGCGTAACGCCGAGCCGCTTGGCAGCGGCCGAGAAGCTGCCTTCATCGACCAACTTCACAAAGCCCTTCAAAGCGGGGATCGTCAAAAGCGCCATGGCCCGCCCTCCTAATTGCGGTTGAGGAAATTATGGCCTGTCCGAGGAGACCTTGTTGCCAAAATCAAAGAGGCCCCCCGAAGGGGCCTCTTTGCCTTGCTGAGTTAAAACCTAGCGGGCGTTCGTGTCGACGAGGTTGCCGGTGTCCTCGGCTACCTGGATCAGGTACCGAACGATGGTCTGAGTGGGCTGCTGGACGTTGTGGTGCTTGAGGTGCTCCGCCAGCTGCCTGGCCAGGTCGGCCCTGCTGGTGGCAGTGGTCTTGAACCCGCATGTGTCGGCGCCTGCGGCAGCGCAGCTGTACTTGAGCATTGGCCTCCCTTTCACGTACCCGTCCGTTGGGACCGGTGCCAAATTCCTACCGACAGTCTAGATCATTAATTCTTATATGACAAATCATAATCTCTTATACTCATACCCGGGCAACCGTTGCGCCGAATCAGCACAAAGTGCAAGTAGGATGGGTTAATGACCTCAATTAGGCGGGTGCCCGCGCGCACAAGATGTCTCGCCGTTCTGGCCTTCGCATCCCTGCTATTGGCCGGCTGCGGCGGGGGGCAGTTCGACGAAACAAATGGGGCCGTCGACGACGAGGCGGAACTCTCCAAGTCCCTGGTTAGCGAGGATGGCGCTTTCGAGATGGAGGTGCCCGAGTCCTGGGACCAGCAGAACAACCTGAACGACGTGGCAGTGCTCCAGGCCGCGGACCGGGACCAAGAGGCTTACGCACTGCTGATCGTGGATCCGCGCAAGCCTTTCGAGGGGATGGCGCTGGGCAGGTTCGCCGACAGCCAGGTGCAGAAGTTCCTGGAGTCGTTAACCGAGCCCAGGCTCAAGGGGCCCGAGCTGGTGATCATCGACGGAGATGAGGCTCTCCAGTACGAGATAGAGGGAAAGGCCGAAGACGTGGAGGTCGTCTACCTCTACACCTTCATGGAGTCCCCCGACCGATTCCTGAAGGCGGTCACCTGGAGCCTCGGCGAAAACTACGACGACAACAAGGCGGTGCTGGCGGCGGTCACGGAGAGCATCAAGCAGGTCAAACCTCTGGAAGAGCCGACGCCTTCGCCGGAGAGCCCCTCGGCCAGCCTCTCACCTACGAGCCCTTCGACCACCCCCAGCCCCGAGCCGGTGCCCTCGGCAAACCCCTCGGTCGTCAGGTAACCGGCCCGCCGTAGCCCTCGGTAGGGCACAGATCAGCCGGCCGGCTGCTCCTCCGCTGCTTCAGGGACCTCGACTGCGTTGGGAGCCAGCACGACTGAGATCTTGCCCAACGCCTCTGCTTGGGCCAGATCCTCGGCCTGCGCAGGTGTCACCAAGACGGTCAGGCCGGTTCGATCGGGCTTGATGCCCTCAACCGACAGCGGCCCACCCCCACTCTTCGAGGCGGAAGGCGACGTCAGCAAGGCCACCTTCGCGGATCTCAGAATGGTCTTAGTGGTCGCAACGCCCCCCTCTCCGGCATAGGTGACCAGCACATCGACCCGGTCGCCGGCCCGGGGGGTAATCGCCAGACCTCCCACCGCCTGGGCGCTGAGCGAGTAGGCCCTCATTCCCACCGGCACCACCGAGGAGGCGCCCCCGGTCTTACCGACCTTGCGTTGGGTGAGAGCGTCCCCTTCCAGCAACGGCACGGCAGCCACCCGGCCGACCACCGGGTCGATCTCCTGGAGCGCCTGCTCGGGTAGGTACCTGCTCGGATGGTCGACCAGCTTCAGCATCGACCTATCGATCAGCTCACCCGAATCGATGTCGCGAGCCGCCACCACCATCTGAACCAGCGGGCCGGCGATGGGGACCTGGGCGCGCAGCCAGGAAAGGTAGGAGTACACGGCGAGTGCGGTTGCTGCGGCGGCGACCACCGCCAGCATGCTCCATCGGGAACTTCTCCGGCGATTGAGAACCAGCGTGGTCATTCCCAGCCCCCTTAGATCCGGGTAGTGGGAAGTGCGCCAATTCTAGTTCGGCCCTGCCCGGTCTGCCTAGACTCATTTCAGAGATGGGTAGTTCATCCCTTCACGCCGGGCTCGCAGGCTAGGCCGATTTTTCGGAAACCTTCTTGGAGGAGTCACCCGAGCGGCTCGAGGCAGCCTCCTTTGAGTCTGACTTCGAGTCGGACTTCGAGTCGGACGTCGAATCCGACTTGCCGTCGGAGGTAGCTTCCGCTTTCTTGTCGGCCTTTTCGGTTTTGCCGTCCTGGCGCGAGCTCGGCTGAGCCGCTCGGCGATCGCTCGAGTAGAAGCCGCCCCCCTTGAGCTGGATTCCCACGGGGAAAAAGACCTTCCTCAGCCTGCCGCCGCACGTGTCGCAGATGACGAGGGGCTCATCAGCAAAGGCTTGGAAGACCTCGACCCGGTTGGCGCAGTCGACGCAGATGTACTCGTAGGTTGGCATTTGCTCTAAGTTTTCACGATCTGGAGGGTGTGTGGCTCAATGGTATGCCAACCTTGAAATAGGCGGGGATACATAATCTCCTACAGAGACCATTCACTGGGGGCTCGTCACGCTTTCCGAGAAACGCCTGGAGCCGCTTCCGGGGCGGTGCCCGATTCCGCTCCCTTCAGCTTATTTCGAGGCCACAGGACGGAGTTGATCGTCGAAAATGGATTCGTCTGGGGTCTGTTGCTGTTTGCCGCGGGCGCAGCGATCGCCGGGTGGATAACCAGGCGACGCCTCGCCCCCCGGCTCAAAGAGCTGTCGTCGGCGATGAAGGCTCAGGAGATCGAGCTCCAGGAGTACAGCGAGGCTCTCAACCGGGCGCACACCCGCTTCGGCGAGGCGCTCAGGGCAACCCACGATCTGGACAAGATGCTTGCGGTGGCCCTCGAGACCGGAATGGAGACGGTGCGAGCTAAGAGGGGCCTTCTTCTCCTGCGAAAGGGGCCCGGCACGCTGGGCATCGGCGTAACCAGAAACATGGAGACGACACCGTTCACCCTGGATGTCGGCCAGGGAATCTCCGGGCACGTCGCTTCCACAGGCAACCCCCTGGTCATCCCGGGTCAGGAGCATGTGGCCCCCGACGACCTCGAGCCCCGGGCAGGCACCCAGCTTTCCGTGCCGCTGTTCTCCCAGAACCGTGTTCTGGCGGTCCTCAACCTTTACGACAAGCAGGATGGCCATTTCACGGAAGCCGACCTTCGTACGATCGTCTCGCTGTGCGATCAGGCCGGGGTCGCCATAGAGAACGTCCTGCTGCACCAGGAGGCGCAGCGCATGGCGATCATGGACGGTCTCACCGGGATCTGGAACCACCGCTGGTTCCAGATTCAGTTTGCCCAAGAGCTCGACCGGGCGGAGCGCTTCAAGCGTCCCTTCTCGCTTATTGTTCTCGATATCGACAACTTCAAGGTCTTCAACGACACCTACGGCCACCAGGTGGGCGACTTCGTGCTCGTCGAGCTGGCCAGCCGGATCAGATCTTCGGTCCGTGATGTCGACATGTTCGCCCGCTACGGCGGCGAGGAGTTCGAGCTGCTGCTCTCCGAGACCGATATCGCAGGTGGTCTGAATGCCGCCGAGAAGATAAGGGAAGCCATCGGCGGCTCGCCGTTCATGACGGACATGGTCCCCGAGCCACTGAAAGTGACGGTTTCGGTAGGGGTGGCGTCCTACCCGCAGGACGGCCTCGATGCTGCGACGATCTTCAAGGCGGCCGATCTGGCGATGTACAAAGCCAAGTCCCAGGGCAAGAACCGGGTGGTCGCCCACTGCGCTCCGGCGTGAGGGCAATTCCGATAGTAGGGTAAAGAGATGCCCGTGCGCACCGCCATCATTCCCGCTGCAGGGCTTGGGACACGCTTCCTCCCCGCCTCGAAAGCCGTTCCCAAGGAGCTGGTGACCGTGGTCGACCGCCCAATCATCCAGTACGGGGTGGAGGAGCTCGTACGAGCCGGGGTTAAGAACATCTGCATCATCACCTCCGAGGGCAAGGAGGGGCTGATCAATCACTTCAGCAGCAACTCCAGGCTTGAGACCGCACTCGGCAACGCCGGCAAGCACGAGATCCTCGACAAAATGCAGCAGCTCAACTCGCTTGCCGAAATCACCTCGGTGGTGCAGGAGGAGCCCCGGGGCCTGGGGCATGCGGTGTGGGTCGCCCGAGACGTCATCGACGATGAGCCGTTCGTCGTCCTGTTGCCCGACGAGCTCCTCGACCCGGCCGTCAACTTCCTGGGCGAGATGATCGACACATTCGACGTCCTTCAAAAGAGCGTGATTGCGGTGGCCGAGGTGCCCCACCGCGACGTCGGCTCCTATGGAGTGATCCAGCCCGACGATGGCGATGGAGAGGTGCTGCGCGTAAGATCCGTCGTCGAAAAACCGCGCCCCGAATCAGCGCCGTCCAACCTGGCGGTCATCGGCCGCTACGTGCTGGTCCCCGAGGTGATGGGCATCCTCGGCCGGGTGGAGCCCGGCGCCGGGGGCGAGATTCAGCTGACCGACGCTCTGGCGGTGCTGGCGGGCCGGGGAGAGCTCTATGCGCAGGTCCTCAGCGGCCGCCGGTGGGATGCCGGCACCAAGCAGGGCTACCTGGAGGCTACCGCCGCCCTGGCCCTGGAGCATCCGGAGCTCGGCCAGGGGTTCCGAAACTACCTCGAGACCATCCGGGCGGGTTGACGGTGCTCGAGGAGCCCCGGTCGCTATCCCACGTCGACGCCGAGGGAAAGGCGGCCATGGTCGATGTCTCGGCCAAGACCGCCACAGTGCGGGAAGCCACCGCCGGCGCGTTCGTTGCGATGACCCCGGCTACCGTTGAGATTGTCAGGAATGGGGGCCTGGACAAAGGCGATGCCCTCGGCACCGCCAGGCTCGCCGGCATCATGGCGGCCAAAAAAACCTGGGACCTGATCCCTCTCTGCCATCCCCTGGCACTGACGGGGATAAAGGTCGATCTCGCGCTCGAGGAGGGCGGCGTGCGGATCACCTCCAACGTCAAGACCGCAGACCGGACCGGAGTGGAGATGGAAGCCCTCGTCGCCGCCTCGGTGGCCGCACTAACCGTCTACGACATGTGCAAGGCGGTCGACAAGGGCATTCGGATCGAGTCCGTGGAGCTAATCTCCAAAATAGGAGGAAAGAGCGGGGGTTGGAGCCGGGCTACTCAGCCTTAGGGCGCTTGAAGTAGGCGACGACTCCTCCCACGTCGGGCGGACTGAACACTGTCACCAGCTCCCAGCCATCCTCTCCCCAGGAATCCAGAATCTCCTTCGCCACATGCGGGATCACGGGCACCGATGCGTACTCCCATTTCGTCATTTCGATCCTTTCAGCGCATAGGGGGTGGCTCGTCGATATCTGTGTCGTAAGCCTTCTCGGGCAGGAACAGCCACAATCCCTTCTCGATGCTGAGCCCCCCGCTCACCTCGAGACTCTGGGGGCCCAGCGAGCTGCCCATGTGCATCCGGCCTCCCCGTCGGACGAGCTCGTCCACAATGTCCTGGGTCGGATGACCGTCGATCTCCATAAGCTCTACTCCTGACTCGCGCGGTGTTCCATCCAGTCGATCAACAGGCGGACTCCGTAGCCGGTGGCTCCTGCCGGCAAGAAATGCTCTCCCTTATCAGACCAAGCCGGGCCCGCGATGTCCAGATGAGCCCACGGGGTTTCGCCGACAAAGTCCTTCAAGAACAGTCCGCCGAATATCGGCGAGCCGAAGCGGGTGTTCGAGATGTTCTTGATGTCGGCGACTTTGCTGGCAAGCCTGCTGCGGTACTCCTCGATGAGGGGCAGCTCCCACAGCGGCTCGTCGGTGCGTTGGCCGGCCTCGAGCAGCTCGGCACTGAGTCCCGGTGAGGTAGACAGCACGCCGGCAACCTTGGTACCCAGAGCCACCATCATTCCACCGGTCAGGGTAGCCATGTCCACCATCGCGTCCGGCTTGCGCTCGGACATCCAGGCGAGAGCATCGGCAAGGACCAGCCTGCCCTCGGCGTCGGTGTTCAACACCTCGGAGGTCCTGCCTCCGTAGTGGCGGATCACATCGCCGGGCTTTGCCGCCCGGGCGCCCGGCATGTTCTCAGCGAGCGCCACCGCAGCAACCACCTTCACCTTCGGTCCGAGAGCCGGGAGCGCGGTGATGGCCGCGATCACCCCTGCTGCCCCCGAGCAGTCCACCTTCATGTTCTCCATGCC
>JBBDRH010000001.1:0-2294 GCA_040905645.1 Actinomycetota bacterium | reverse complement strand
AGCTACGTCGGACCTTCGGCCTGTCCGCAGAAGTGGCACAAGAGGCTCTCGCCTACTGGGCGTCCGACGAAAACAGGATCGCAACCTTGCCCGCCGGAGGCTACAAGCAGGTCTTTGCCCAAGCGGCTGCATTGGGGCTGGGAACCAACATTAACGACGCGCTCATTGCCAAGACCTGCGCCCACCACAAGATGGCGTTGGCTACCCTCGACCGCCGGCAGCATTCCCTTGCCCTTGCCATGGGAGTAAAGAGCACCTACCTGCTGGCGTAGAGAAGCCCAACGACTCGCTCAGGACTCGAACGCAAACGATCCTCACCGTAGGCGATGGACTGGGAGTCCGCGTTTGAAGCGGCCGACGGCTGGGGCGGTGACCAGTACGTCGCCTGGCGCAACGGCGAGCAGTCCTGCTTGCGGTTCGACATGGTAATGGACAGTCCCAGGGATCAACGGGAGCTGAACACCGCCCTGGGAACCTGGGCGAAGCACCACGGCTCGGCCAAGGTAGCGACGGTGGGGGCAGCGACCCGAATGACCGCCTGCGCCTAATGGGTTAGAGCGCTGATCGAGCCCTCCTGAGTCTTGACTGGGAGGGCTCGCTCGCGTTCCGTGGGCAACGGCTTGGCGAGAGTCGTAACTGCGTTAGTCAAGGCGATCCATACGTAACTTGGCCGATTTCTTCGATTACCTCACTCGGCTGAAATCCGAGCACTTCCTCGTAAAACGAGCGAGCACGTGGATGTCACTGGCCGGCAAAACGGGGCTGATGGGAAGTCCGACGACAAGCGTTTGTCCATTTTGTAAGCAGGTTGAAAGATCTGCCGGCCGGCGTTTACTTCGCCCACTCCAGCAGAGGTGTAACCGAGCGCCATCCATTAACCACTCTTTCTTTGGCCTCCGGGGTGTGAGCCAGGGCCATGCCGTATGACGGGTGCCGCCGCGTTGGGCTTTCGAATTGGTTAATCTGACTGATGCGGGCAGCCGCCACATTTTTCGTACCGTCTACTTGATCGTCATTGACGTGATGACCGATGTGGACTTAGGACAGCTCCGAGATGCTGTCGAAAGGAGAGGCTGATGGGAGAGGCGCGAGAGGTTATGGACCGTGTTACGAAGGCCGTGGTGGGTAAGGATTTGGAAACTCTGTCTACGCTTTATGCACCGCAAGCCGTTGCGGTCGATCCAAATGTTGGAGAGATTCAGGGTCCCGAGAACATCGTCGAATACTTCAAGGGATTCCACGAAGCATTTCCGGACCTCAAGTGGGAGCCGTCGAGGGAGTTTGAGTCCGGCAACACGGCAATAGACGAAGGATATGTGGTCGGCACCAACACCGGTCCCATTCCTTTGCCCTCCGGAGAGACCATCCCCCCAACCGGCAAGTCTTTACGGCTCCGTGAATGCGACATCCTGACCGTTGAGAACGGAGTAGCCACGAGCCACCGTTTCTATTACGACCAGATGGAGTTCCTTGATCAGCTTGGCTTGACGCCGGGGACGCCGTCCTGATCTAGCCGCCCTCCCGATCTGAACCAATGGGGCGAGCGTTTATTCAGTACCAGCGCTGGCCTGAGCAGATGGGGCAGGCAGAGCAGGGGGATGCGTGGATGATCGGCCCGATAGCCGCGTGGAGCGGTCTTGAAAGCCCCCTCCGTCATGAGCTCCAAGCCGTCGCTACTCCCCTTCCGCCATCGCGAGAAGGTCCTCACAGCTGATCTTGCCGACCAATTCCGGATGGGCTTCCCGGATGTGGGCCTCGGCGGCTGCCACCAGCTCGTCGTCGGTCTCGCCTCGAGAGACGTGCCCGTCCGTGCACCTGATCACTTTCGCCATGTCCAACTCCTTTCGCCGTCGGTTCGATGGCCGGAGTGTCGCAGGCGGGCCTTGCGCGGACCTTGTGAAAACTTGCGAGCTGTGTCCGCCGGTTGAAAAGCACGATGTCTTCGATGGTTGTGAAGGGAAAGGCGAACGGGTTACCGGGGAAGTGAAGAGGCCTTCCTAGTTGAGGTAGACGTACCAGCCTCCGCGGCCCTTCCTAAGGTTTAGTGCCGAGGGCTCCGTCAACCGGCATGGAGAAGCCGGTCAGCTCGGTCGACTCGAGCGCCTGACCCGGATACCTGATCTCCGGCGCGGCATAAGCTCCTTGCTCCAGGCGATAAATCTCGACCCGGTCGGCCTCCAGGTCGGCGTACCAGTACTCCGGTACGCCAAAGCGCTGGTAGAGGTCTCGCTTGCGCACCAGCTCCAGACGTCGGGTTGAGGGAGAGGAGATCTCCACCACCAGGTCGGGCACAA